>CAZISU010000059.1:0-12697 GCA_964541935.1 uncultured Planctomycetaceae bacterium
CGGCTCGCATAACGAACGCTTTACGTTCGGCTGGTGTGTCCGCCCCCAAGTTGGTCAATGCCTGCTCTTGGGCCGATTCCACAGTCTGTGATATTCTTGACGCCTCGCTGGATCGCTCAATAATGTTGTCATACTCGGCCTTAATAAGACGCAAACCAGCCAATATGCCACCAACACCGACCAGGCCGCCGGCATAACTTTTGAGCAGCCCTAAGCCCATTGTGCCAAAAGTGACCTTGCTGGACTTCCCAGTGGATTCGAATTCATCAGTTGTTTTCCTCGCCGCCTCAGTGAACTTTGCCTGGCTGATTACGCCTGCTTTTAGGAGCCCACGCAACTCCCGCATTTTGCCGTTGTAGCTTTGCAACTTTGTGGCCGCTCGACTTGAGCCAAGACCGCTTTCTCGCCAGGCCACTTTTTGCGCCTGGTGGTAGGTCTCGGTTGTCATCTTGCCGGCCGCGTATTTCTGGTTGATTTCTTCCATACGCATCTTGTATTGCGTGGCCGACGATTGCATTTTTGTATATTGCGAGTTGGTGCGTCGCGAATACGACTCAAATTCGCGTTTGCTACGTCGCGCCGCGGCCGCCGTGTCAGACTTGGCCTTTTGCTGTTTCTGCTCGGCCGCCGTCATCTTGCGATATTCGTTAAGCAGCTTCGTGGAATCGCCCACGAAGATCATTTCTACTCGGCCTTTTGCCATTTTTCGTACTCCTGTTCTTAAACGCCTTAACTCTATTTATTGTGCGATTAGGGTTTGCCGAAAACCCGCACGACTGCATTCTCTGATTGTACGAATCCGGCGTTAAAAATATTCAAGGCTTCGCGACCAAACATTTTTTCCAGTTTTCGGCCGGTCACTCGGTTGATTCCCGCAGCAATTGCAAACGCTTCGTGGGTCAGGTCCCGGTCGATATATTTCCCCTCTTGAATTTTTACGTCATTTTCCGCTTTATCGGCCCTCGCTTCGCGGTACCGTTCGAGCGCCGGTGAATTCTCGCCCTGCATCAAAGGATCGTCGCCGGCGGATTTCCATGGTCCCTCGGCTCGGAGCCACTTCGCAATTTTCCCCAGTGGCCACGCGCCACGTTGGCCGGGCATTCCTGCTGCCCGCCAATTCTGAACGGTTTTCGAGGACACCCCGAAGATGTTCGCCACGTCAGCTTGTGTTCGAGCGACCCAGTATTTTCTAATTTTTTTCATGTGCGCGATCTCGGTTTTTCTACAGCCGGGAATAGGAAATAGGAAGTACCCGCAATCCAAAATTAACTATCGTATACGTAAATGTGGCTCGATGACCGTGCTTCGCACCCCGGGGGGGGCCTCTGGTGAGGACCCGTGCCCCCACCCCCCTAGTCGGGCCGGAGATCATGGCCGGCCGTCTGTATCCCGGCCGCCTGGCGATGTGGAGAGGACGTCCACGCCGCCGGGGCGGCCGCACTTGGCCAGCGTGAGATGAATCAAAACCGCCGGCCAAGGGAAATGATTTCTACTCTTCGCCATCGTCCTCTACGATGATCGTGAATTTCTCGCCGCAGAAGGCACACTGCGCCGAACCACGCGGCGGCCCCCACCAACATTTTCCAGGGAACTGCACGACGTCACACATACTGCAGCCACATTCCGGACAATCAATAGCGTTTTCGAAGTTGCTAACATCATGACACCTCGCCATTTTCGTCCACTTCCGTTTCGTGTTGTCGGTCTACCCGTGCTCGCTCTCGTCGCTCGGCAATGCGTTTTTTGTACCGTTGTGCGGCGGTCAGCCACCAGTCTACCGCCTCCCGCGCCTCCCGCGTCTGGACCGCGGCCGGCTTTTGGTGCTCGACGGCGAGCGCGTCGGGCTCGATCTCTTCGATGGTCACCACGAACCGGCGTATTTTGTGTTTGCTCATGATGTACGCCTTACCCCGTGCCATCCGACCAATAGACCGCCCGATGGTCGATCGCAACCACGCCGATGTCGAGTTTGATATCCCAACACCATCCCCATCGGCCGTCCCCGGTCGGGGATCGGCTTATCGTGGGCTCCAAGTTGCCGTCCAGGCCCAACACCACGATACTCGGCAATACGGCCGCCGTGGCCGCCAGCAGCCAGTTTGTAGCCGATCCGACGTGGATCGTCTCATCGTCTGTGGGATCGACCAGGCCGATTGTTGAGAGTCGCGATTCTTGGACCACTTTGATGTCTTGTCCATTGCCGAGGTTGATATCTCGAACCGCGCGGCGTGCGGACTCGACCAGGTCGGGCGGAGCAATGACGATTCGGCCCTGGTTATTGAGGTGAATCGGGTCACCCTCTGGATCGGTCAAAACTTGGTTCCCTATCGACGCCAGGCCAGCAGCCAGACCGGCAGAGCCCAGGGCCGGCGTGCCAAAGTTTCCATGGTCGGCGTGGAATAAATTGATACCGTCGTACTGCATGGCGAGATTTTGGAGGATCAGGCTGTAAACGAGGTCAGGTCGCAATCGCCCCGCCGTGGCTCCTTCTTGCTCTATTGCAAACATAATAGCGCCAACAGGTTTGCCGTCGATCATATCCTGCTCATCCACTACCAATTTACTGGAGTATCTGGCGATTTGGTAGTTGGATTTTCCGAATTCATATTCGTTCACATCGGTGCTTTCCGCTTCACTGCGCCGCACGTGTGGTCGTATTCTTGAACCGGTTGCCAACGTATACACTTCGCTCGTCTTGAAGTTTTCTGCCGGCATTGCCCGTGTGATCGCTTCGGTCGTGTCGGGCTCGGCGTTAAATCCCCCGATCATCGCCGCGCCAAGCAGGGCGTCAATAGTGTCGCTGATCGTGGCGTTCGCGGTCATGGCACGAATAATGTCGGGCTCGCCACGCGGAACTAGTTCGCCCAGGTGTTGCAAGCATGCTTTGCCAAGGTCGGCCCATCGCACGGATTGCCCACCGCGCTGGATCACGGGGCCGATTGCGTCTCGCAGCTTGTCGGCCGGTTCAGAAATTGAGGTTATCATGTTTCGGTTTTCCAGTATTGTTATATTCGATCTTGTTTTCGCCGCCGGGTCCGCCCCGATTGGCACAATGCTGATTTCTCTAAGCCGCCATTTTTTGACAACTCGCAAAGCGGTTTTTTCTGCGTGGAATTGGCGGCCGTCAATTGAAGCTGATCGGCCAGGCTGGATATCCACGCAAGCATCGACACAGTAGCCGCAGGAGACGTCGGTTAGATGGCCGTCGCGGACCTTTCGCCATACCCGCAAACTTTCGGGGTCGCCGGCAAAGTGCAGGTCGGCCACAACCGTTTTGCCGTCAATTCGGATCCTACGCGCCGACCCGACCACGCAGTCAATATTGCGGACATGATTGTTCAGCAGAGGTGCCTGCCGAGGAAGGTCCGCACCGTCGGCAAGAAGTATCTCGTCGATGATACTTCCAGAGCGCGGGTCATATATGGGCACCACGCTCTCGCTCGATATCGTTGCCGATACGGTGCGAAGTTCATCGTTTGCAGTTTCGGCTCGAACCTGGATCGTCCGAGCCGCATCGTCGTATTGAATTGTCGTCGTCATTTGTCTTGACCTCCTGCTGCAACCAGACGACGGCGTTTTTGTGGCGCAGCCGGCCGGCGGAACGCATCTCGCCAGGATTCGCCACGGCGCCAAGTACCGTCTACTTTTTTAAGTGCCTCATAAAATATTGCAGGAACGGGGGCAAAATGGTCAATGTCCTTACCTCGCAACTTGCCAGTAATTTCGGGAAAATTGGATTCCAAGCCTCGAAGTTCTTCTATTGCGACTCGCGCGGCTTCTCGCAGTTGCTCGGCTTGGCTCAACCGCTTTTTGCAATCCGCCTCGGCCACGGCCATGGCCTCCGCGGCCTCGACGGTTTCCGGCCGTGCCATGTGAAAGGCATGCAATTTGTTTTGCAATGGTGCAATTTCCTCCGCCTTATCGCCGCTGCCGATGATTTTCTTGAGCCTCGCAGCCTCGACGGGAACCAAAATGATAATTTCGGCCAAATCGCCATTGATTTCATGAGCAATCAGTATTTCCCGCACTTTCTCCACCTCTCCCGCGAGAGCGGCCTTTTTCAGGCCTTCCAACCAGAGCAACAAGTTGTCGACAAAATCGGCAACTTTTTCGGGGACCGCGGCCGCCCTCTGTGTGATTGTTTTTTTCGCCATATCGTTTTCCTCCTCGGAAAAATAAAATAGTGTTCTAAAATGGGGACACATGCCCCTGTTTTCTAGTTCAAACTCGCCGCCCGCGAAAACCGCGCATACTCGGATCGCCAGTCGTCATTTAGTTCCAAGTTTTTTTCAATCGCACCGTCGCAATAAACACCGCGAAGCTTGTCTAGAATTAGGCTTCCGTGTTCAACAATTTCATCTGGCACCCAAGCAAAAAGCCTATCGGCAAGCTCCACACCCCATGGATCGCAGTTCCACCCGGCCCGCCATGCCGCGGCAACGATATCGTTCAATGCGGGATACCGTTTCCGCATCCGCCGCCAGCGCCGATCCTCTCGCCACCTTGCCCACCATTTTGTGAGTTGTCGCAAATGTGCAATCATGATCCGGCCCCGCAAACCTCTTCGTAGCTCATCGCTGGCCGCCACTCCATCGACCGCGAAACGAACTCGACCAGTGCGGCTTGCTCCTTTGGGGCGTGCTTGCACTGCACGGGCAACATTTTTCTGGCGTCGAAAACCAGTGGTTTACACTTTTCATGCTTTCGGCCGGCTCCGCAGTTGCAGGCCACGGCCGCCGTGGACAGTGTTCCATGTTCGCCAAGCTGGCCTTGCTGGGCCGCCTGCATGGCGATTGAGCCCCAAATAGTCACCCAGCCATCATCCTCACAAATCGCACAATCCACGGTCTGTTCGCCATCGACGTAACACGGTCTGTACTCTCGACGCTGGTTGTTGCGACTCTGGATAGCATGTTGGCGGATGGCTGTCACATGACGATCAAAGCCCCGTGGCTCGGGCAGGTCGCCAGCCAGCATCGCATTCGACGCCTCCACCGCATCGTCAAGCTTTACGTCTCGCAGAACCACGTACCATCGTTTCACGATGTCCAGGCGGTTTACATCGCCTTCTTCGGGGAAGCCATTGAGCCACCGGCCAATGCCAGGAAAACAGCATTGATGGTGTGGCAGCCACTTCTGTCGAAATTCTTGTTGGTCCATGTCTAATCCTAATCCTGTGCATCCAAGTCTGCGTCATCTGGTAATTTAACCGGACCTGTGCCGGTAGTTGGTTTCCCGCCTCCGCCACCCCGTCCCAGGTCCTGAACTCGACTCAACCACCTCCCCAGAAACGCCGCCATACCCTTGGCCGTCTTCCGCTTTCCGGGGTTGTCCGTGACCCACTGCCACGCCTTGCGAGACTCTGCCTCTACGTCGACGCCGGGGAAGCTTGCCCGGTACTCTGCGACCTTCCCCGGCAAGAGATCCCAGGTCTTCGCCCCAGTGCCCACAGTTGGAAAAACGAGGAAAGCCGGCTCGGAGTCGCTTTGCGGCTCGGAGCTACCTTCTTGGCTCGGCTTAGGCTTGGCTGGGCTACGGCTACGGCTACGGCTACGGCTACGGCTACGGCTGTCGGGAACAGTTCCGCCACCCCCGTCCACTTCGTCAGAACGTTCGGGAACAGTTCCGCTCTGTTCCGGGATCGTTCCGGAACGTTCCGGAACGATTGCCACCTTTTCCGTAACAAATACCCACCCGTGTTTCTTCACGGTCTTCCGGACAGAATCGTCGGCGTGATCGTGCCAGTCATGCACCGTCAGTCGGTGTTCGTTACCGCGGTCAATTAGTCGAGAGTCGACCAGGGCCTCGACCAATTCCCCGGCCTTTTCCGCGGGCCAGCCGATCGCGTCGGCAATTTCGTCATCGGCCCACTTGCCGAGATCGCCGCAGATAGCATGACGCGCCGTAAAGTGCCAAATACTCTCCATCACTCCGACGGCCGCGTAATGAGGCAAGCCAAGCAGCCGGCCTAATCGCCTAAGTTTAGGGTGGTCGATCGCAGTGCGTTTCATTCTGAGCCCTCCCTCAAAAACCGCAAAAGCTCATCGCGAGAATAAACGATTTTTTTGCCAACGAGCCGACCCGTGATTTCGCCGCGTAGCCGGCAATCTCGCAGTGTGTGCCGCGCCACGCCCACCAGTGCGGCTGCCTCGGGCTCGGTGTAGGCCAACCGGCTCCCCAGCCGGGCCCGCTCATCGGCCAACCGCTCGATAGTCTCGGAGACAACTTGTTCTATAAGCGGTTTCAGGTCGGAATCGTCAAGCATGATTTTCATATTACCGACTCCCCGCTTTGCCGTGCCCTCTCGATAAGCGCAGCTTCCACCGTGTCAGGATCAAACAGATAAGCCTTACCAGCTTTCAGGTGAGGAACTCGGCCGGCCTCGGCCTCTTCGCGAAGCCATTTTACAGGTACGCGGAGGTATCGGGCCATCGGGCCAGGCGGCAAAAGTTTTGGTTTTGCAATCATCATGCCAGGAATATAGACACGCGTTGCAAATGAGAACAGGAATCAAACCGGAAAATTACCGGCGCAATAGATCGATTCCCTTATTGGTCAAAGTTTCGCCCTTTTTCACGCCTAGTGGTCTGTGTGTTAGCCCGAGATTTTCTCTGAGCCGCCTCAGGCATTTCCGCACAGTACGGTCAGATAGGCGAGTCTTGTTAGCCAGGTCTTCTTGTGTAAGCGTCATTGGAGATTCTTCTTTGAGTGCCTCCATTATCGTTTGTTCCTCTTGGCTCAACGCAACGCCAGCCGGATTTTCTGGATTTTTACAATATCTAATCAATTTCTCCAGCTTGACACGCATACCATATTCCGTTGCCGGCGGCGAAGATTGCCAGCGCTCGAAGAACTCCTCAAAGGAATCCTCCTTGACCTTGCCGTTTTCATACGCAGATACCAATGTGGCACGAAAATCTATCCACCAGCCCCCAAATGATTGTCTTCCATTTGGCTGAGCAAAATTGGTATCTAAAACCTCTTGCGCTGTTTGCCGAAGGAAATCTAAATAGTTTTCTTGACTCATAAGAATCTACAACCTTTCAGCCAGGCCAACCGGGCGGCTACCTTCAGAAGGTTGTAGAAACCAAAGGTAACCGACCCGGCTGTTTTTGCGACCGTCGCCGCACCCGACATTTCACAATTGAACCCCACCTGCCAAAAACTGTCTACCCACCCCCTACACTCCACCGACATTCCACAAACCCCAAAACACGCCACATAATCCGTTGGCCGGTCCAACACTCCAATAACACTCCACGCGGTGGCGAAAATACCCGATTTTCCACGACATTCAAGAATTCGCATACAGGCGTTTCACCCTTGTTTTTACGAGGTTTCCCGTCGTGGTCTGTCGGGCTGCGTAGCGGTTCGCCCAGACTTTTAATCCGTAGGTCCAGGGTTCAAGCCCCTGCAACCTCACTTTTCTTCATAGAGCCCCCAAGCGGTACTACTGCTTGTGGGGTTTTTCTTTTGGGCTCGGATGCATAATATTTGAGTAGTCAGTAGTCTACTTATTGAAATGTGTGCAGTGAGGGTATCGTGAGAATACATGCCATTGTCAGGGCGGTTGTTTTGGGAGTGTGTTTCTCTGTGGCGACACACGGTTTTGCGAAACAGCCCAATACGATGAAGCTGGCCGACACGTCCAGCCCGCAGGCGACTTTGAAGAGTTTTATCAAATCGTGCAACGAACTCGATGAAATCATACGCAGTGATCGGTATCTAGATCGCGCTTCGCCGCAGCATCATCCGCTTGTCGAACGGATTTTGGATTGTCTTGATATGAGCGCGATGCCGGAATTTGCTCGCGAAGATGTTTCTGGTGAAGTTGCCGTTAGTTTGAAGGAGATTTTGGATCGTGTCGAGTTGCCGCCACTGGAGGAAATTCCCGACATCGAGGCGATCGACAAGGCGGGGGGGCCTGAGAAGCTATCGCGGTGGCAGATCCCCGGCACGCGGATCGTAATTGCGCGCGTTGAAAAAGGGCCTCGTCAACATGAGTACCTTTTTTCGCCGGGCACGGTAGAAAGATCGGTCGGATATTATAACGACATCAAGACGTTGCCGTATCGGACTGACGGTCTGCAGGTGTCCGAAGGGCTATACGATTGGTACATGTCTACGCCCGGTCATCCCGCCATAGGTGCGTTGGTAGACAAGTTTCCGGCCGCTTTCCGTGGTGCGGTTTGGGGGCAAGCAGCTTGGAAATGGGTAGGTTTAGTAATAACGTTGGTTGGCGGCATTATTGTAATGACGGCCATCTATCGGTTGTACAGAATATTGTCGAGGCGATTTCACGAGCGTGGCTTGATGCTGGGCTATTGTCTGACTATCGTGTTTCCGATTGTGGCCGCGATGATCCCTTCGGGCATCGAATATGAGGCCCATCGTTATCTTACCCTGCGTAGCACGCCGATGTACGTCATCAGCTTCCTGGCGGATCTGACGGCATTGCTGGCGTGGCTGATTGTGATTTTCGGCGTCAGCAATCGCATCACCAATGTGATTATTTCTTCGCCCAAGATCAACCCCCAGGGCTTGGACGCGCAGGTCATTCGCATTACGTCGAAGCTGATGACGCTGGTGGTTTGCGTAATGGTTTTTCTCGAAGGCGGAAGCTATCTCGGTTTTCCCATCACGAGTCTGTTGGCGGCCACCGGTATCGGCGGTCTGGCCGTCGCGCTTGGCGCGCAGGACACGCTGAAGACGCTTTTCGGAACGATCATGCTCATGGCTGACAAGCCCTTTCGCGTGGGCGAGCGGATTGTCTTCGGCAAGTATGACGGCACGGTCGAGGACATCGGCCTGCGTTCGACCAAGTTGCGCCTGCTGACGGGCCATCAGGCCACCATTCCCAACGACGAACTGGCGCGGAGCGATATCGAAAACGTGGGTCGTCGACCGCACATCCGCCGTCAGGCTGATATTCACATTCCGTTGGACACGCCGCTTGCGAAGCTCGAAAAGGCGGTGGAGGTCATCCGCGAGACGATTCTCAAGAGTGAGGGCATGGACCCCGAATTCCCATCGCGGGTTTATTTCAACGAGTTCAATTCCGACTCGTTCAACATCCGCGTGGTCTACTGGTTCGCGGAGCCCAAGTATTGGGACTTTCTGGCGTCGAGCGAAAAAATTAACATCGCGATCTGCCGCGTGTTCGAAGAGCAGGGGATACAATTCTCGCTGCCAATGCGGATTACGCATACGTCGATCGATAGCGAGGAGAAGCCGGTGGAGGTCAAGTTGCTGGCGGAGCGAGAGAGTGGGAAATAATCGATGCCCAAGGGGCAATGAACAACGAGTCTTTTGTTTTCGCGAAAGTCGTATTCCCTTTGATTCTCGGCGTTTACGCAGGATGCTTGACATGGCCCGACCGGTAGGCCACACTGAATGATTCATTGAAATCTGTTTGTGAAAAAACCAGTATGCAAGAGACGGAGTATCCCGATGATGCGAAATTCTATTGCGGTTAAGCGAAATTTTGCAGTTTGTCTCATTAAGCACGCCATGGTAATGGCTTTTATAGTGGCGACCGTGGTGATGACCGTTGCTAATGCCGCACACTGCGACGCGGCCCAGACTGAAGCACAATGGGTGCATAAACTGTGCAAGCCGCTGCCGATAGACAAAAATGGCCCTTTCTTGGAACTGGCGGATGGCAGTTTGATGACAGTGGATAGTGAGGGCATGCGCACGAGCAAGGACGATGGCAAGACTTGGTCCGAAGCCAGCCCCGTTTGTGAAGGGATGGCCGGCCTACGAAAAGGCGCGGAGCCAGCTACGTTTTACATCCAACGCACCCCCAGCGGCGCGCTGGTCATCGTCTATCTCAATTCCAAAACCTACAAATTTAGGTGGGATGCAAAAACTAATCAGCCCAAGGACGACTGTAGTCTGGAAGTCTGGGCGATCCGCAGCCTCGATGACGGCAAAACCTGGATCGACAATCAGCGAATCCTGGAAGGCTATAACCCAAATTTCTTCGGGTTCGTCCAGACTCGCGACGGCAAACTAGTTGCCACGGTGCCGCACATCGTTCGTGACCCCGGCCGATATGCGGCCTGTTCGCTGATCTCGGAAGACGAGGGAAAAACATGGAAACGCAGCAACTTGATTGACTTGGGTGGGCATGGACATCATTCCGGAGCCATGGAGCCCGCCGTTGCTGAGCTAAGTGACGGGCGTTTGCTGATGATTATTCGCACCCACTGGGGCCGCTTCTGGGAGGCCTACTCCGATGACGGCGGACTGGCTTGGCGCACGATCAAGCCCAGTCAAATAGAGTCTACCACAGCGCCTGGTTACCTGCTCAAGTTGCGCAGCGGACGTTTGGCTTTCGTTTGCAATGGCAAGGCAGATAGGCAGGAATTCCTCCTCTACTTCTCTGAAGACGACGCCAAGACCTGGACCAAGCCGATCGTGATTGCTCGCCAGAAGGGTGGCCAGTTGAGCTATCCGTATATGTTCGAGCGTCGTCCTGGCGAGATATGGGTAATCGCCGGTTTTGCTTTCAAGAAAGGCTGGAAGGATCCCGTGTCTTTGCGCTTGAAAGTAAACGAAGCCGAATTTCTGCGCGAAGCCAAAAACCCCCAATAGCCTCCTTGGCAGATACCATCTACTCAGTAGATCTTCTACGGTCAGCATGTCGGTGAATTGAGTATGCTGACGACGGTTTGTAATTGCATGCTAGCGAACGGAATAAAGGGCCTCTTCTCTGTCCCGTTTGTGCACGCGTTTTCTTTTATGGCTCTTTGCGATAGCCCAGCACTGGCGGACTCCGGAAAGGAGGCATTTTACGCCGAAACAACGGCATTATTGGCGGTTGTCTGGGCTACCCGTGCATAAAAGGTCGTTCTCGATGTTGGCCGTGATCTTTTCTATGGTTTCGCGGTCGAAGCATGAAGGACGCCAGGTAATGCCCATGTGTAGAGAGCCTGCCATTGTGGTTGGTGCAAAGCTGATGGGGATGATAGGGCCGGTCGGGGCAGCGCGGTAATAGCTCAGAAGGCGTCGCTGCGACGAATCGTGTAGATTTGTCATCCAAGCGTCTTTGACGTAGGAGTTGGTAATGCCTGCGCTGAGCGGCAAGCTGTTACGCAAAAAACGGGCTTTGGCAAACTGTGGGATTATGGGCCACAACAGGCATTGTATCTTCATGCCGATTGCGGTGTTTAGATATATCTTATCGTTCTTTATGCGGCTGGTTTTCTTTGCTATGACCTGCGCCAATCCACCTAACGTGTCAGCCTGATCTGCGCGAGAATGGGTGATGAAATACCCTAGGTAAACCCCTATCGCATTTTCGACATGCACGTCGGCTAAGCCGCGTGCATTGACGATCGAACCGATCCCCATCTGTCGCCGCTTTCTCCGCACGAGATGTTGCGGCATGTATGGCATGCATGCACGAGTAATCGCCGCTAAGAAGACATCATGCACCGTTACGCTGTGCTGCTTGGCACAGGCCAACATGTTTTGTAGTGCCTCGCTAGAGAAGTCTTGCGATATGTATTCCGCATACATGCTCTCTTTTTCGCGCGGCGGCACTAGAATTGTTACGTTGTTAGCAAGAATACCCCGCCACCACTGGAAAAAGCGTTTAATATTATTTGAGAAATAATTGCGGTAGGCTTTACGATATGTCGGTGGGTAGAAGGATACTTTTGCGTCGGCAACAAATCTTTCGTCGTCAACCGATTGAGAATTAGAGTCGCTGCCGCATTCGTGAGTTCCACAGTATCCACAAATCAGCGAACGCAGCAACAAACGTATCGCCACGCCGTCGCCAATCCAGTGGTCGTAGGTTATGCACAGATGATGGCAGGTTGCTTCCTGTATTACACTGAAGCGTATCGGGGAGTAGTCTTGTGTCGGAAAGTGACGGTTGATCTGATCGGTCAGGTGAGCGTTGATTGCTTGTGCAGGATTATCCCCAGCCTCTATAACCTCGATCTCGGGGCGTTGTCCCTGGGGGCAGGAAAAGCTGTATTGATGCTTTCGAATCGACACCAAGCCAAAATCCAACGCCTGCCAAGCACGCTCGATTGAATCGGCCAGTTTATCGATGTCAGCCTGACCTTCAAAACGAAATACATGCACGGCGTTATAGGGATGCAAATCGGCCCACTGACGCATTACCCGTTGAAAAACGCTGAGATCTCCCCAGGTTTGTGAGGAGTTGCAGTCGCATTCGTTAGTGTTATGGTGCTGTTGGAGTTCGGTAGCCGTTTCGTTCATCGGCTGGTAGAGATCGCTTCAGGTTTCTTACTCGGGGCGATGTGCGGTTTGCCCGCGAGTCGCGCTGGAGTGAGCGGCTGCGAAACCTGGGCCGGTGTGGCGTAGCGGCCCAGCGTGGCGGCGGGGTTGTCGGAGCAGTGGGCGTTGCGCTCGTAGAATGTGGGCGGTTCGTAGGTCCAGCCCTCGGCCAGACGTTTTTCTTCTTGGCGGACTTTTCGCAGTACCCAGAAGCGGCCGTAGAGCGATGACAGACGCGCCAGTAGGCCGAACTCTGCGATGAGGTCGTCGCGCAGGGCCTTCACTTTAGCTCGCATGACGGGGTAGTCGCGATAGTATTCCACGGCCATGCCGGCTAGGGCCGCATAGGTCGTTTTGAGTTCCTTGACCTCGAAGGTGAAGCGGGCTCGCACGCGGGGGTTGGGGTGGTTCTTGTGTAGATGCCAGCCGGTCACGGTCG
>CAZISU010000060.1:0-12683 GCA_964541935.1 uncultured Planctomycetaceae bacterium
AGCTGAAGTTTACATAGCAACCGTTAAAGTGCTGGTTGCCGAGTCCGCCGTTGCGGTTCAGGGCCACGCCGAAATACTCGGCCTGGGCACTGAAAGCACCGTAGACGAAAGCCATCTCGCCGTTGTAAAGCTGATAATTGGGCACATTGGCCAGCGTGCCCGTGTCGAGCACGTAAGGGGCTAGATGCGACTCGGGCCTGGCTCGCAGACGCAGGGTATCGTCTCCGTTGGCCCGATAGCTGTAGGCCGCTCCGAGATGGAACAAACCGCGGCCGTTGGTGGCTTCGTCGTACCAGGGCAGGTAGGTCGCCCGCATGGTAAGCGCGCCTTGACCCTGGTCGCTCTGGTATCGTGGCGGGTTATCGGGGGCGTTATTGATGAAGCCGCCGATGGCCCAGGTCATATTTTCGTTTTCCGACCAGTCGAACGCCATCACTCCCACGTTACGACCGGGAACGAACACACCCGTGTCGCCCAAAGATCGTTCCATGAAGGTGATGTACTTGCTGCTGGTGAGCTGTTCCATTCCGAACGGCTCTTTAAAGTGTCCGGCACGAACGTGTCCCAGAAGCGGCAATTCGCTCAGGCCCATGTAGACATCCTTGAAGAGCGTTTGCTGGATGCGCTTATTGTCTACTCCACCGCCCGAATCGACCGTGGTACTGCCGGCAATGTCGATCTGGAACTTGTAGTCGACAATATGGAAAGCTTTACCCTTGACGAAGAGCCTGGCCGTGCGGAATTCCGTCCCGTTTTCGGCGTCGCCGACCTGGGCAATGCTGGCGGCGTTCTGGTTGAACATGGCCGTGTCGACAAAAACTCGTCCGCCGACTTTGACCGTTGGCTGCCCGGCGGCTTTCTTTTTGGCCGCGGCCTCTTTCTTTTCCAGGCTCTCTTTCCATACCCGCAGTTCGGCCACTTCCTTGGCCAAATCGGTATTGCCACCCTTGAAACTAACGGGCGAGGCCTGTGGCGACGCCTCTGCATAATGATAGCCGTAATCCGGTGTTGACTGGGCATTGGCCACGTTCGCTATGGTCAAAACCGCCAACAGGGGCAACCCGCAAGCTATCCATCGATGGCTCCGTCCTTGCATCACTCTCTCCTCTACTACACCCCTGGATTAATAGGACTGCATATGCCCATCTCCAAACGAATATTGTTCCTGCACACATTTTGTTCGACTACGCCACGCATTTGACTAAATTGTGATTAGTAGATTGTTCACAACTTTTTGCCATAAATTGCATTGCATATCAGTACAATCAATTG
Organism: uncultured Planctomycetaceae bacterium; assembly: GCA_964541935.1. Classification (GTDB taxonomy): domain Bacteria; phylum Planctomycetota; class Planctomycetia; order Pirellulales; family Thermoguttaceae; genus JAFGTN01. Next base: position 1,273 of record CAZISU010000060.1, read on the forward strand.
CCACAAAACATTCGTGTAACTCGACGGTATCAGAAAAGGCTGTCTAGATTGCCTACTTGTCGCCGGGGTCTTCAGGCAGCCGATGCCAATAGGCTGGCCACCGCCACGTGAGAGGAGGGTGTCTCGCGCCTCCATGGCAGGCGTGGAGCCTGATGCGGGAGGCATCAGGCTCGCGCGCAGCCAAGGGGGCCGTTTCGTCTAGCTAGACGCTCACCGGTTCTTCCGTTCTCTGAGAATCGGACCGGTTGTTGTCGGTCTTGAAACGGACTACCAGCTCGCGGAGTGCGCTGGCTTGGGCTCCAAGTTCTTCACTACTGGACGCCATCTCTTCGCTTCCGGCGGCAGACTGCTCAGTAACCTGGGCAATACCTTGGATCGCCTCGCCGACTTGCGTGGCATTCGAGGCCTGCTCGACCGTGGCCGAGGCGATTTCGGAGATCTTGGCAACGGTGGCCTCCACTCCCTCGATAATCTCCTTCAGCGAGCTTCCGGTTTCGTCGCTAAGCTGGCCTCCTTCCTGGACTCGCTGGCTCGACTCCTTGATCAGCGAGGTGATCTCGCCGGCCGCCTGATTGGAGCGTTCGGCCAGCTTGCGGACCTCGTCGGCCACAACGGCGAATCCCATGCCGTGCTCGCCGGCTCGGGCGGCTTCAATTGCCGCGTTCAGAGCCAAGAGGTTCGTCTGGCTGGCTATTTCTGAAATCACCTGGATGATCTCCGCGATTTGATCGGAACTGGTACGGATCAGTTCCATGGCCTCGGTCGACTTCTGAACGGCCTGGCCACCCTTTTCGGCCAACTGGTTGGTCTTCGTGGCCATTTCAGCGGCCTCGTTGGCGTTGGTTTTCACGCTGTCAATCGACGCGTTCAACTCTTCGATCGAAGCACTGACCTCCTCGACACTTGAACTCTGGGTCTGGGCACCGGAAGCCAATGACTGCGAACTTTCGGCGATTACCCGCGAACCCTCGTTGAATTGTGCAGCGCTTTCGGTGACTTGGCCGATGACGTTGGAAAGGTCGGCAAGCATTTGCTTGATACCTGACGCCAGTTCGTCGACCGGTTCGTCGCCTTCGACGTGGACTTCTCGGGTCAGGTCGCCCTCGGCCGCCGCGCCGACGACGTTCAGCAGCCCGTCGACCTTGCGGCGGAGTTCCTCGCCCTTCTCGCGATCGAGTCGGGCCGCTTGATCGGCCTCCTCTTCCAGCTTCTTCTTGTTGGCGAAGAAATCCTTCAGGCCATCGCCGAGTTGCCCCAGCGGGTCGTCACCGGTAACCTCCACTTCCATGGAGTAGTCGCGATTGGCAACGTTTTCGGCCACTTCGAGGATGTGCTTGACCTTGCGTTCGCCTTCTTCGGCTTCCCGACTCTGTTGCGCAGCCAGTTGGCGATCCTTCTCGGCTTTCTCGGCCTGGGCTGCCTGCTCGCGCTCGGCCGCCTCCTTGACGTCCTGAAGCGTTTTTTGCAGGCTGTCGGCCATGCCGTTGACGGCGCGGGCCAGTTCACCCACCTCGTCCTTTTGGTCGAGTTTTACTCGCTCGCTCAGTTCGCCACCGGCGATTGCGTTAGCGGCGGTCACGCACTTACTCAGCGGGCCGGTAATAGAGCGCGGCAGTACGAAGATGAGAACGACCGCAAACACCAACACCCCAATTCCCGCAGCCATTGAGATCAGGGCCCAACGTTCGGCCGCCTCGCTCGTGGTCTGCGAGACTACCTTGCTCTCGTCTGTTGCTTGTTGGTGGATCTGCTCGACAATCGGTTCGATCTCATGCACGGCGGCGCGAAGGGTCGCCGTTAACGAGGTGATATTTGCGTCCTCGGCCACCAGTGCATCGAAAGCCTCTCGATAGTCCGTGATCTGTCGTGTCACGTCTTGGACATGTTCATCGAGAACGCCGGCCGTCTTGAAGGCTTCGGTCAGTTTGCTCGCTCCCTGTCGGGTTGCCTCGACATATTTCTCGTCCCCGCGGAGCAGATAGTCCTTCTCATTCTTACGGACATTCAGCAAGAGCGCCCTCGCGCCGGGGACGTTTATCGAGGCAAGCGCGGCCTCGATGTCGCCGGCACTGGCACGCATCTTCTCATAGGCAGTGTTGCGAGCGTCTTTGTCGGCGCCCGGTTTCAGGTAGGCCGTAGTCGCTTTGACATAGGCTTCAAAGGCCGTCTCTTGAGCCTTTTTGGCCACGGCATCGCAAGTGCTAGCGGCCAGTAGCGAGCGATAGACGGCGATGGCGTCTTGGAACTTCTTCTTGTATTTGTCCGAACCAGCGCGCGCGTAGTCCTTTTCATAGCGGCGAAGCTGCAAAAGAGCAATGTACAGATCGTTAACTTCGTACTCGGGCATGGCCTTGGCCAATTTATGGGCCGAGCCGCGGAACGTGCCCTGCAGACCCGACTTGTGATCGAGGCCCTTGCGCTGCCACGCAGTGACGAGGCCCTCGAATGCTTTTTGATACTCTCCGGCAAGGCGGACGATCTCATTGGCCTCTCGAGTCTCCTCTTCGTTGCCGATGGCTTCGGCCAGCTTGGCCACGGCCTGGGCCTCAGCGGACAACGCGGCGCAATTGGATTTCAGCGAATCGAGGTATTTGACATTGCGGCGTAGTAGGAAATCCTTCTCGTTTCTGCGGCATTGCAGCATCAATGAGTCGATTTCAGAAGCATGGATAACGATGGCCATGTCGCCATCCAATAGGTCGTTGTACGTGGTCGTGGTGGACTGCAAGGACCACAAGGCCAGCACTCCGGCCCCCGCGAGCAACACAACGACGAATCCGAAACTCAATCCCAACTTTTTTCCAAGCTTCAAGTTCTTCCAGGACATGATTAGTCTCTCCGATACACAATTAGGGGGAATTTAAAGGCCACTTGATGTACAATGACTGATGCCCAAGCTTGCAGCCGTCGTGAGGCTCACTCCCGAGTAGAACGCTACGCGATCAACGCTGGGAACCGAAGCGTCGTGTGCTTTGAATTGGCAATCACAACGCCATCAGCAATAACCACCTAACCGTAGCCCTTCCATAGTAGTGAAGCTGTGAAAAACATACAAAAAGCACCCGCCACCTTCCCTGAAAATTTCAGTTTTTTGGGGGGGAGACTTTATAAACGTCACAATCGACTTTCCGCTTGCGGGGTCTGCCCCCAACCGTGCTGCTGAAGCGAGGCTCAGCCGCCTGTTCTTCAATGCGAGCTACTGATTTTGGTATACTAGACGTTTCTCAGAACACCAGCGATCATGAGTGGCACAATTGCGTTTTCATCTACTCGTGAAGCTGGGGAAAACAAGATACATGAACTTTTATGAACATTTCTGAAATTACCGCCGGCGCACATGCGGTCGAGCATCTCGGTCGCTATATCGAGGAACTGAAGCTCTCGGCCGCGCGCATGGCGACGGAGATGGGCAGCATTGAAATGGGAACCGGCGAGCGGGACCACTTCACCCCCAGCGAAGACGAGGCCATTCGGCGGATCCTGACATCGTATTGCCAGGCCAGAAACGCTTTGCTGGAAGTAATCGTTTCCTTTCGCGACGATACCGAGTTGCCCACCGAGCTGCGCCCCCAGGCGTTCCTTGTGGCCTATGCGGCCGCGATGCTGTTGGTCGACGCCGCGCGGTTTTTGCGCGAGCTTTGCCAAAACTCTCGCCTGTTGCGGCATAAGCTTAACGAGCCGGAGCCGCATTTGGGGATCCCCGGCGGCACTTACGACCTGGTGCAAAAATCGTTAACCAACCCTCGCCACGCCTGGCACCTGTTTCACGCCGCCCGTTTTTTTCAAGAGCATCGCGACGAGTTGTCGAAGTTCGCCGCCGACGGACCTTTTCGGCCGGCCTTCGAAGTCATCGTGCGGCTTGGCCCTCGCGCCGACGTTTCCGCTTCCAGCTATCTGAAGACCCATGTTCGCGTGCGCGCCAGGCGTGTATTGAGCCGGCTCCGACACGGCCTATACGGCCGACCGCTGTACGGCATCCAGAAACTGGCCTCATCGATGGCCGCCGAGATTACCACTCGACCCGGCCACCGCCCCGCACTGCCGTCGGCGGTAATGGAACAATTCCGCGAGCTTCTCGAACCGGGCGACGTACTGGTCGTGCGAAAGGAGCACGCCATTACGAATTACTTCCTGCCCGGCTATTGGAAACACGCGGCCCTGTGCCTTGGCCGGCCGGAGGAATTGGCCGAGATGGGGATCGACGAGCACGAGAATGTGCGGCCCCGCTGGTCGCGTCTTTTGTCGGGCGAAGACCAGCAATCGCCGCGCGTTCTCGAGGCCATGAAAGACGGGGTGCGGATTCGTTCGCTGGATTCGCCGTTCGCGTCCGACGCCTTAGTGGTTTTGCGTCCCAGCGTACCCAGGGCCGTCGTGGCCGAGGCCTTGGCGCGGGGGCTGTTTCACGAAGGCAAGCCCTACGATTTCGATTTTGATCTGACCCGCTCCGACCGATTGGTTTGCACTGAAGTGATCTACCGTTCGTTCGAAGGGGTGGGAGACATGCGTTTCGAGCTTACCCGTCGTGCCGGTCGCTTGACAATCTCGGCCATGGATCTGATCGGCATGGCATTGTCCGATCGACACTTCCGCCCACTGGCGATTTTCTGCCCGGGGCATGGCGACGAGGTGGTTCAAGGCGCGGCAGCGCGGCAAATCTTGAGCCAAACGCAGGACGACGATGGGTGTGAGCTTTGAACTAAAACCTGAAATCGGACGCATAAACCCATCCTGTAAATATTGTTAATCCTGTCAAAAGGCAGGCCAGCTTTTCTTGACAGGATTAACAATATTTACAGGATGGGTTTTGTATTTAGCCAACTTTGCGGACCACGCCGACCACGACACCTAGTATCTGCGCGTTTTTGACGTAGATGGGTTTCATGGTGGAGTTGGCCGGTTCGAGGCGGATGCGGTTCTTTTCGGGGAACCAGCGTTTTAGGGTGGCCTCGTGTTCGTCGGTCATGGCGACCACGATCTGGCCTTTGGAGGCCGTTTCCTGCTTGCGAACTACCACATAGTCGCCATCGGCAATCTGGGCCTCGATCATCGAGTCGCCAGTAACTTCCAGAACGTATAGTTCGGGGTCGGTGGCATCGAACAGTTCGGCGAAGTTAATGCGTTCTTCCTGCTCGACGGCCTCGTGCAAGACACCGGCGGCGATTCTGCCTACCAGGGGGAAGCCATTGTGATCGGCCGAGTCGACCAACAACTGAATGGCTCGCGAACGGTTGGCCTCGCGGCTGATTAGCCCTTTTTTCTCCAGGGCCTTGAGGTGGCATACCACCCCGTTGGGGGAGCGAATCTCGAAATTATCGCCTATTTCCCGAACCGTGGGCCCATAGCCGCGGCCATGGATCTTCTCGCTAATGAAGTCGTAGACCTCTTTTTGACGTGGAGTGAGCTTGCCAAAGGGGTCCATGGTTACCGTCCTCGGTTTGTTTGGAGAATGTAAAAAACGATTACGAAAAATATCCCATCTGGACAATTGTACAATATACGCACGTACACAGTCAAGTGGGGAACGGAGGATTTTTAGCGGAGTTTCCTTGACAAGATTGCAGGGGAAAGCTCAGAATAAAGGAACATCGTGTCGGCCCTACCGAAACGGAAGATCTAAGGTTCAACATGATTTTTTTGAATCGAATGGGAATAACGGATTGTCGATGAAAAATAAAAACCGTCTACTCGCTCGCCGCTCGGTTCGGGGGTTCACCCTGGTAGAGCTTTTGGTCGTGATTGCGATCATTGGGGTGCTGATTAGCCTTCTGCTGCCGGCCGTGCAATCTGCCCGCGAGGCCGCACGCCGTTTGCAATGTACCAATAATCTCAAGCAAATTGTGCTTGCGGTTCAGTTATATGAAACGGCCCACGGTGTTCTGCCTGCGTCAGGGATCGTTGCTCGGGGCGAAGAGGTTGTGCCAAACATCAAATACCGACAGAGTGAGTTCTTTCAGCGCACGGGCAAGATGTTTAGCTGGGTGGTTCTGACTCTACCGTATATGGACCAGCAGCCGCTTTACGATCAATTCGATTTCGACGTGGGCATCCTGCAGCAGAAGGGGGAACCTTTCGCTTCACACATTGCAACGATGAGTTGCCCCAGCGATGCGGGTGGTGGTAGTTTTTTTGTCCTCGATGAATTTACCGCAGGACGACGTTTTGCGAAAGGTAACTATGCCGCCTACGTCAGCCCTCATCATGTCGAATACCAAAACCGAAGGCCGGGCGCTATTGTCCAATACGGTCAAAAGCTGACAAATATTTCGGACGGAGCATCGACGACGATAATGTTGGCCGAAGTACTAACCCGCCAACATGAAAGCGACCAGCGTGGCGCGTGGGCATTACCGTGGAACGGATGCAGTCTTCTGGCATTGGATTTGCACCCGGAAAACTATTTCGGCGTAGATCAATATACCGTAGACATGGACACTTTAGGATGGTCGTTGACTCCTAATAAACAAGGACCATACAGCGATATGCTCTACGATTGCTCCGATCCCGCCGGGGCGCAGATGGATAGAATGCCTTGTGCCCAGTATCAAGAAAACACCGCGTACAGTTGGCTTGCTGCGGCTGCCAGGAGCAGGCATCCCAACGGAGTTAACGTCGCCTATGTCGATGGACATGTGGGGTTCGTAACCGACGACATAAACGAGATTACCATGGGATATATGATTTCCATTGATGACGGCAACCCGTACACGGATAACTGGTCGTATAGCAGTGAATGATTAAGAGGTATTATGAAAGTCTTATCCGTCCTATGCGTTTCGCTGGGGATTATCTTGCTGGTGTCGGCTTTTGCTTATCCCCGTACTGTTAAGCCAGATTGGACTGAGGCGCAGGCCATGGAGCGGATCGAGGCGGGATTCGCGGTGCATGGTTCATGTCACAGCCATGCGCGTGGTGAGAAATGCGACAACCAGTCTGTTTGCCGATACAAGAAGATCCAAACCGAAATGATCGCAGCCCGCGAGCGACCAAAGCGGATCGCCTCGATTCTCCGGTGGCTGGGCGTAGGGGTGACGGTGTTGGGAGTGGGGGTGTATTACGCGACGCGGGAGAGTGAGTGAAAACCTAAAAAACCGTCTATTTCAACGGGCCTCTAACGTCGCCGTCGAACCAACGCCAGACCGCTCAAGCCCAGCATTGCTGAGATAAGCAGCGTAGACGTGACGGGTTCGGGGACTACGGTGATGTCTGCATTGCTGTAGATGAAGAAATCGCCGCTGATGCCAGTGCCGTCCAGGAGCGTGCCATCTAACTCACCCGTATAGAAGGTGCCATTATAGACAGCGTAGTCCCTCAGGCTTTCGCCGCAGGCTACAGGTGTTCCATTCACGGAAAAACTGCTACCGTAGATTGTGGCGAGGCTATTCTCGTACATAAAAAATATTTTACCGTCCGAGTAGGCCAACGAGCCGGCCTTAATTGATGCCACGGAATCATCGTGCATCATAAGACGGCCATAGACTGAACCGCCGTTGAGAGTGAAGCGGGCCTTGTTGTATGAGTATACCGCACCCTGGATATGGCCGTAGGGCAGAAGTTCTATATGCGTACCGGGATTATTCGGGACGTTGTCGTCGATACTGATAGTGTCGCCGATGGAGTAATCGACAGGTTCGTATTCACCAGAGTCAAACTCGACGTAGCCATAAGCAGGCATGGCAAGCAACAAAGAAGCGACAACAGCAAAAGAAAGCTTTCTCATAGTTATTTCCTCTGTCATTCCGCCTGGGGGGTAACCTCCAAGCTAACCCTGATTTCTGAAACCAACTTTGAGAATTATCATAAACCATTAAATTGGCATTGTCAACAGTTTGGGGGGGCTGTTAAGGAAACGCCATGACCTCAACTAGATGACGTCCCGTGTTGGCCGAATTGTGCGTGACGTTCACGCGGATGAAGCGGACCTGGCGCGACTGGAAGCGGCAGGTGTGTCCCGCATGTGTGGATGGGGACTTATTGTCGCTACGATCGGCCACCGTGGTCCAAGTCTTGCCGTCGAGTGATGTCTCAACCGTGAATCCATAGTGTCGCGTGTCTTTGTAGTAAAGCACGACCACAATGCGGCCCACCTTCGTCGGCTTTTGCAGGTCGACTTGCCACCAGGGCGATTCGTCCTGCCCGGTGTCGGTGGCCCAGAACATGTCTGTGTTGCGGCTGCGTCCGTCGGCGGCCAGTTGTGCGGGATGGGGCGTCAACGCGGATGAGCAGCTTGTTGGACGACCGGTGGTTAAGCTCACGGCGTTGGGGCCGAATGCCTTTGTGTAGGCCGGGCCGTATTTCTTCCACGCGCGCCGCCCGAGTTCGACCGCGTCGCCGCTCGTGACGGTTGGGTACGACTCGTTTGCGCGGGTCCACTGCTCTTCCCACAAGCGGATGTCCTGCTCGAACTTGGCAGCGTCAAACGGCTTTGCTTCACTTAGGGACGTCTCCAGCCGTTTGAGGAACATCTCCCAACGTTTCTGGTAAAAACCTCGCATCAAGCCGGACCACTGACGACAGGAGTACTCGTGGAGGCGATTGTCGCGCGGTCCCCAGAGCGTGATAATGTTTCTCGCGTTCCATTCATACAATGCACGCTCTTCTTCGTTAGTGGCCCAGCGTTTCGCGTCCGCCAGCCAGCGGCCCAGAAGGAACTCCTCGCGTGTGCCGAGCAACTGGTCCACGTCAGCGATCAATTCGAGGAAGCGGCGGTTGGCCTTGGCCAGTGCCTGGGCATCGCCCGCGCTATAGGCGTCGGTGATATCGAGGTAGAGTTTGCCGGCCAGGTCGTCCAAGGCTTCACGCGTGAGATGAACCAGATCGAAGCGGTACGTGTCGAACTTGCCCAACTCTTCGTCACAGGCCACAAGATTTTCCCAGGCCTGGTGGAACTGTTTGGGATCGTACGGCGTGCCATGTCGCAGTCCCAGCCTCGGCCTTTTGCAGATCATCGCCCTGCCGTTGCCGGGCACGCGGTAGGCCGTCTTTCGCAGTAACTCCCATGCCGCCTCCGCCCGCGGGACGCTACGGCCATAGCGTCGATGCGTGAACTCGCGCACCCAGCTTTCCATCGGCGGGACTTTGTCGCGCCAGGTCATATCGGTCACGAAGTCGAAAACGACTGGGTTATACCCGAATCCTTCCATGGTCAGGCCGATGCCCGAGAGCTTGCCGCGATCTGGGCTGGTACAGACCTTGTCGAGATTTTTGGCCATTTGCTCCAACCCGCCGTAGAGCCCGACCGTTTCGCCGAAGTTGTGCAAAACGCACCAGATCCAAGGCTTACCGTGAAAGGCTTCCGTCTGGTTCCACATTGGTTGGGTTTCGCACCACAGATCAAGCACGATCATGCGGTCGTCGGGCACGGCCCCAAGCAGTGCCACCCGTTGCGGGCGTTTCCAGAAGTCGCGTGCATTGGAGAAGATCCACCCCTGCATGACCCATTTAGCCTCAGGATCGCCGGCCTCCATGGCCGCGTAAACCGACTTGCTCATGGCCTGCAAAAACGCCGGATCGTTGATCGGGGGTTTCATCTCAATAAACGTGTCCGAGGCGTAAAGATGGTCCGTGCCGTAGAGCCGGGTTTGTTCCTCGATGAAGGCCTTGCCGATGCGTCTAAAGAGCGGATCGGACGGGTCGATGAAATATGTTCGGGGAAATTGGCACCAACTCGGCAGACGCTGGAACTTCGCCTCTGGGAACTTCTTCTTCAGTGCCTCCGGTACATGGCCGGTGAATCCCTGCAAAACCGGGGTCATACCCAACTCTCGCTCTCGGGCCACGATCTTCTGCTGTAACTGCCGATGGCCGTCGATCCAACTTTGCGGCAGAGGCCCGGCCCATCCGTCCATGCATCCCATCCAACCGAACGGCAGATAGCCCGGCCCCACAAAAAACCGACCGATCTCTTCGTCGCTGAGCCCCATGTCCCGGTATACCTTCTGCCAGACGGCCTCTTGCCCGGTCACCGAAAGCGGCATGTTGATGCCGTGCAGGGCCATCCAATCGATCATGCGTTCCCACTGCGGCCAATCCCACCAGGCCATGGTGTAGCTGAACGTGCAGAAGTTGAAGCAATAGCGATACTGAAAGGGGCTGGCATGTCGCACTTTCTGCGGCAGCGGCGGGAGTTGCTGGGGCAATTCTAGTTGATCGCCGTTGAAGGAGAAGTGGCAGTGACAGACGTTTTTTAAGTACCAGTTTAGCCCCGAGTCCATGGTCACGGCATTGCAGCCGCGGACCACGATCTTGCCGTCGACACTTTCGACCTCGAAGACGTCTCGCCCGTTCTCCTGGCCGATAACTTCGAAAGCGATTTCGTCAGTACGATCCGGCAGCCGCCTGGCAAGTAACGCCCGGGCCGCCTCTTCCGGCGAGGCTGCCGCGGATATGCCCGCGTCCAATAGCAAGAAAGTTAAGCAGAATCCGACAACACAATGAAGTAACGATCGACACATGGGAACGCGCTCTCCTGGTGTTACAGTCCAGCCGAAAAACCTATTTGAGTAAAGCCTGGAGGTGATCCAGGCTCAGCGGTGACGGCTATTGTAACACCTCGCGACACTCGGGTCTAACGTTTGCTGAGCTTTTTACTTTTTTGCTTGCAATGAGACGGATGCGGGGCTTAAATCCCGGCCGGGTTGAAGTAGTCGGGCTCGCCGCCTTCTTTCCACTTGATGTTGCAGCCGATACTGGGTTTCTGCTCTTGCGTAACTGGTTTGCCTTGCAAGACCGCGTCGAGGGCCGCGCGCAGGTCTGCGCCGGTCACGGGCAGCCCGTTGCCGGGTCGACTGGCATCGAGTTGGCCGCGATAGACCAGCTCGCGGTCTTTGTCGAACAAAAAGAAGTCCGGCGTGCAGGCCGCCCGATAGGCCTTGGCAACTTCTTGCGACTCGTCGAACAAATAGGGGAAAGTGTAGTCGCGGATTTTCGCCTCGTTTTGCATGCTCTGGGGCGAATCGTCGGGGTATTTATCGACGTCGTTGCAATTTATGCCCACGATCGCCACGCCCAAGGCCTGGTAATCCATGCCCAAGCGCGACAGTTGCTCGGCGATGTGCTTGACGAAGGGGCAGTGGTTTGACATGAACATAACCAGCAGCGCGGGGGCTTCGCTAAGATCGTCGCGTGAGACGGTGCGACCGTCGACGTTTGGAAGCGAGAAATCCGGAGCCTTCTCGCCCAGGGCTAGCATTGTGCTTGCAGTTTTGACCATCGGTTGGATCTCCTTGTATTTTGTATATTTTATGGGTTTGGCAGTTAAGCTTAAACGTTAATGTCCGTTGTGGGCTTTGAGCTTTGAGGCTTGCTCACGGCTCACGGCTCACGGCTCATTGCTCATTGCTCACAGCTCACGGCTCATAGCCCGCCCATCGCCCATTGGGATTCCTCTTTAGGAAAGAGGTTTTGGTGTTTAA
>CAZISU010000061.1:0-12622 GCA_964541935.1 uncultured Planctomycetaceae bacterium
AAATAGTAAGACCTTGGCGTTGGTGGGCTGACAATTGCGATTTGCGGCACTAGACAGAGGAGTAAGAAGTTTAGTTAAGCTGGTGGGTGAAATATGCGGAGTTGCTGTTGTTAGATCGAGAAGCCGAAAACGCGATTGATGAAAACGGCTGCGGCTGTTTCGATAGCGCTGGAGAACCACTCGATATTTCTTCAGATCCGGTGGATTGCGACATCGGCCGGCATGACGACCTTACTGACGATGTTGCAGTAACTGATGATAATGCAGTTACCGAGGAGTTTGTGCAGAGTTTGACCGACTGTCAACGCAGCTTATACGCCTACATCCTCCAGCTTTTGCCCAACGCCAACGACGCCGACGACGTTTTGCAGTCAACGAATCAGGTTCTATGGCGAAAACGCGTTGAATTTCGCCGCGGAAGCAACTTTGGCGCGTGGGCGGCTCGCACGGCCTACTACGAAGTGTTGACATTCAGGAAGCGACGTCATCGTGACAAATTGCTCTTCGACGACAGTCTGATTGCCCGAATCGCCGCGGACGCTGAGGAAGATTGGGGGCGTTTGGAGCCGACCGTTCGCGCGTTGCGTGGTTGTGTCGATGCGTTGAAGGAGTGCGATCGCGAGTTGCTCGATATGCAGTATGTGGACGGAATGAGACCCAAGCAGATCGGGCATTTGTTGGATCGCTCGGCGGGTGCCATTGCTCAGGCGATGCATCGGATTCGGGTGATCTTGATGAAATGTATTGACAGGAAGCTTTCCCCAATGGAGGCGTCGGATGACGCGGGATAAGATACATCCTGAATTGCGAGGGCTGTTGACCGGTTTGGCCGGCGACGGTCTCACCCCAGAAGGCCGATCGCGTCTGGAGCAAATCCTTGCCGAGGACGCGGTTTCGTTGGAGTTCTACCGCAAGTACATGGTGGTGGAAGCCTCGTTGCGATGGCAGAGTCAAAGCGTGCTGCAGGCATCGTCTATCGCTGCGGCGATTTCAGTGGAACTTGGGAATGGATGTACAGGAGCCATGCCCATTGCGCCCGTCGATGCCATCGATTCCGTTGTTCCCTCCTTGACTGATGTAGGCTCAGCGTCGGGCCATTCGTCGAGTCCGGTGCTTGGTTTCTTGGGCGGGGCCTTTTGTCATGCGGGCGAATTTCTTAACCGTCCCACACCGTTTTGGCTTTTGATTTCGGCGACCGTTTTGGTTCCGTTGGCCAGTTTATTGATGGTCGTAATCATGTCGTCTGCTCGATATGAGCGGCTTGTCGATGAGCGGATCGCTACGGAGCGGGTCGCTTCTGAAAAGGCAGCCATCGAAAGGGTCGATAGCGAGCAGTTGGCCGCCCAGAATGTTTTGGTCCAAAAAAACACCCCCGAAAGTGCCGTTGCACAGCGTGTGGCGGAGCCCGAACCGGTAAGTGTTGCTTATCTGGAACGCCAGTCGGACGACGCACGTTGGGCCAGTCAACAGACAGCCGCAATACTGGGTATCGGTTTGCAGTCCGGCCGACAACTTCACTTGACAGCGGGATTGGCCGAGATCGCCTTTGAAAGCGGAGCCACAGTTATCTTGCAGGCGCCGGTCACATTTGCTCTGGACGGGGAGAATGCCGGATCGCTTCAAGCTGGCAAGCTAACTGCCTTCGTTCCGCCCGAAGCTAAAGGTTTTTCCGTCCACTCCGAGAAGGTTACCGTGATCGATTTGGGAACCGAATTCGGAATGGATGTGATGGGACAGCGTGGAGCTGAGGTTCACGTCTTCACCGGCGTGGTCGAGGCGGAGTTGGCAGCCCGTGACGGCAATTCGGGCCATGGGCAGGCGGAATCCACAACACTACGATTGGAGAAGGACGTCGCCTTGCGGGTAGACCCGTTGGCGGTCACGGTACTGAAGAAGCCGGCCGATCCGGACCGTTTTGTACGCAGAATGCCAGGCGCCGGCGTGACAGATCGTCCCTTCATACGCAATCCAAGTTTCGAGTATCCACCCATCGAGACGCATCAACTTCTGAACGTTCAATTTGGCAACGCAATGTCGCTGCCGATTGCGGGTTGGGTGGAATGCAGTCGCAATGGACCGGCGAGCCCCAGCACCGGTTATCAGATTTCTCCCTATGGTTTTACTGTACGTAGGCAGCAGTTCATTGGCCCCGGAGCCAGCCACGGGAAGCAGGTCGCGGCGCTGACTTTAATCGGTGAGAAACCTGCATCCAAAGCGGTTAAGTCGACGTGGATTTTCCAGGACTTGGGAACGGTTTCACGAAACGATGTGGGCCGTACATTGCGGGCGTCGGTGGATGTTGCGGTTGGCCGCGTCAATGACGCGGCGGAACTGGGCAAGACATTCGGCGAAGGCGCGAAGGTAGATGTGGCATTTGCAACGGATGTATCCGGGGTGAATGAGGGGATTGTGATGGGCCAGGCCGGGGTTAAGCAGAAGCTAATACGTAGCGAGGGTGTATGTGAACTGACTGCTACTGTAAAAATCGACGAAAGCATGTTAGGCAAGCGGTTGAATTTACGTTTGTCGGTTGCCAAGGATAAGGTCGAGGACGATTCGGAACAATATCACTTCGACAATGTTCGCTTTAAGGTTGAATAAGAACGAGAATAGAGGCGAAACGTAATCGCGACTGGTTCGCGAAAAAATAACTATTACCTGCAACAAGAGTTTACTAAAGGAGAAAAAGGATGTTGAAACGGCTATTTCTTTTCGTGCTTTGCACATCGGTCATTCTGGCCGGGGCCGATGCATTCGCGATATCAACAATTTGGGATTTCAGCGGCGCCGATTTGACGGCGTCCAGCGGATACGACGAACTCGTCTACCGCGACACGGCCACCGAAGGCAACACGTTCTTTTATCAGACCAATGGCGGATCTATTCCGCATATTGGAGGCCAGGTTGCCGACTATATGAACTTTCCCAAGTCAGATGTGTACGGCGGTTACAACATCGACCGACCTTTCGTCAGTCCATCCATGATAAGCTATACGCTATTGTTCGATGTTCTGTATACGCAAACCACTTTCGATACGGAAAACTACGCGGGCTTGTTCAACACAAATCCGGCGAATTCGAACGACGCCGAATTGTTTGTAGACATGCGAGATGTCGATGACGACGGTGTAGCTGTGCAAGGCAGGTTGTTTGCGGATCGCGATTCCGACAATGAAAAAGTCATTACTAATATCGGCATTATTCAGCCGAATACTTGGCACCGCATAGCCTTTGCCTATGACGAGAACCACGCTACCGAAGACGTGCGAGTTTTTGTCGACGGCGTGAAGGTGGGCGCCAGTGATACAGAATTTGGCGGTTCATCATTTACGGTTCGCGATATCATACCAGTCTTGACAGAAAACAGCAGCGAGACGGTCGACGGCTATCTGTCTGCAATGGCTTTCGTCAACAACGCTATGACCGATGCGGATATCACCACACTGGGTGCGCCAACCTCAACCGGTTTCACCTCGATCGCCGACCCCGGCGATCCTCCTGTCGATCCCGGAGATATTCACGCACCACACGGTGGAACGAACTCCTATGTCACGGCCTTGGCAGCCACAAATCCCCTCGTGCATTTGCCGCTTAACCGCGATGAGGGAGCCGTAATCGGCGACCCGGTCGAGAACCTCGGTTCGTTCACCGGTCTGGCCGCCACCTGGGGATTGCCTGGCTACGATGGCACGATTCCCGTCTCCGGCGCTACGGGCCCCAATTCGGGCTGGGAAGCTGGCGGAGAAGATCTTGGAGGCTTCCTTCCGGACAATAAATGCGTGGAACTCACGGGACACTTAACTGCCGTGCCGGGTAGTAACTCCGACATGCTCAATCTGGGTAACCCGACCGAATTGGACCTCGATACGGCCACCTGGTCGTTCTGGCTCAACACGGATGATACGGCTTCTTGGCGTCGGCTTATGATCACCGACCCGGGCTATGAAAACGCGTTCTACATCGTACAGAACGATGCGGCCTTGTATCTCGTTACGGCCAGCGCGGCCGGTGGCGAAATTACGCACAATACGGCCGAAGTCTTGGATATCGCCTTGAATGATTCTGAGTGGCATCACTTGGTTGCCGTTCGCGACGGCGACGATGCCAGCGGATGTAAACTGTACATCGATGGCGAAGAAGTCACGCTGTCCACTCGAACGGGATCGTTCGGCGCGGGCTATTCTTTCCGCATCGGTTGCCAAGGCACAAGTTCCAGCGCCTGGACCGGCCTGATGGATGAGATCGCCATTTGGGATCGGGCCCTGACGCCCGCCGAAGTCACGACACTCTTCGAGGCTGCTATTGTTGACGTTAGCAATATCCCTGGCGATGCGAATTGTGATGGGGTTGTTAATGATCTCGACGCCGAGGTACTTGCCCAAAACTGGCAAACCATTGGCAGCGCCACTTGGTCCATGGGCGATTTCAATGACGACGGTAACGTCGACGATATCGACGCCACGATCTTGGCGTCCAACTGGCAGACAACATCCAGTGCGTCGGTACCGGAGCCTGGATTGTTGGTTGTTTTGGCTGGTGCCCTGGCTGCGCTTGCCGTTTTGCGGCGTCGTCGATAGACGCTACGGACGAGGAAAAATGCCGTCGGTCCGGTGTGATCGGCTCCGGCCGGCGGCTTAATGATTTCATGATGAACAGCGTGGAACATAGAAGAGGATGAGTTTGTCTCGCACTGGAATATCCCGTGCTACAACATTGTTTTTGCATCAAGTAACATCTGAGGGAGAACACTATGGTAAAACAATCGGTAATCCTCGTGGTTTGCGGGATTGTTCTGACGATTGCATCACAAGGCCTGGCCGCGACCACGATCTGGGATTTTAATGCCGGCGATCTGTCTGCGGCTAGCGGTTATGACGCCCTGGTATATCGTGATGCGCCTACTGAAACCAGCACCATTTTCGGTGCAACAGACGGCACTACTCTACCGAATATCGGTGGCGCGGCCGCCCAGTACATGAACTTCCCCAAGTCTGACATATACGGCGGTTACAATATCGACCGTCCTTATGTCAGCCCCAACCTGACGAGCTACACACTATTGCTGGACGTCCTGTTTACTCAAGCAACTTTTGATACTGAAAATTACGCTGGCTTGTTCAATACAAATTCGGCGAATTCGAACGACGCGGAATTGTTTGTTGACATGCGCGATGTCGATGGCGACGGAATAGCTGTGCAGGGCAGGATGTTCGTTGATCGCGATTCCGATAACGGAAAAGTCTGGACCACCCCCGGCGACATTCAAGCGGATACTTGGCATCGAGTGGCCTTTACCTACGACGAGAACCACGCTACTGAAGACGTGCGGGTTTTTGTCGACGGCGTGAAGGTGGGTGCCGGCGACGCTAGCTTTGGCGGTTCGTCTTTTACTATTGGTGATATTATTCCAGTCTTGACAGAAAACAGTAGCGAGACGGTCAACGGCTATTTGTCCGCTATGGCTTTCGTCAGCAGTGCTATGACCGACTCGGCTATCAGCACGCTGGGCGCGCCAACCGCAACCGGTTTTGCTTCAATCGCCGATCCCGGAGATCCGCCAGTCGATCCTGGAGATATCCACGCACCTCACGGTGGGACGAATTCCTATGTCACGGCCTTGGCGGCCACTAATCCCCTCGTGCATTTGCCGCTTAACCGCGAGGCGGGAGCCGTAATCGGCGACCCGGTCGAAAACCTGGGTTCGTTCACCGGCCTGGCGGCCACCTGGGGATTGCCCGGCTATGATGGTACTATTCCCGTCTCCGGCGCTACCGGCCCCAATTCGGGTTGGCAAGCTGGCGGAGAAGACCTTGCCGGCTTCCTTCCGGACAATAAATGCATGGAACTCACGGGACACACAACTGCCGTGCCGGGTAGTAACTCCGACATGCTCAACTTGGGTAATCCGTCCGAGTTGGACCTGGATACGGCCACCTGGTCGTTCTGGCTCAACACGGCCGATACAGCGGCCTGGCGTCGAATCATGATTACCGACCCCGGCTATGAAAACGCGTTCTACATCGTACAGAACAACGCGGCCTTGTATCTCGTTACGGCCAGCACGGCCGGTGGCGAGATTACCCACAACACGGCCGAAGTTTTGGACATCGCCTTGAACGATTCCGAGTGGCATCATCTGGTAGCCATTCGCGACGGCGACGATGCTTCCGGTTGCAAGTTGTATATCGACGGCGAGGAAGTAACTCTATCCACGCGAACGGGCTCATTCGGGGCGGGCTATTCGTTCCGCATCGGTGCCCAAGGCACAAGTTCCAGCGCCTGGACCGGGCTGATGGACGAGATCGCCATTTGGGATCGAGCCCTGACGGCCGCGGAAGTCACGACGCTTTATAACTCGGCCGTGCCCGAGCCCGGCATGTTTGCCTTGCTCGCAGGAGCCCTATTGTCAATTACCGCACTGCGACGTCGTCGCTAGTGCAACATGATAAAAGGCCGTGCCGTGGATATGACGTCCACGGCACGGCCAGATTATTTCAGTCAATTTTTCGGTAGAAAGGTCTTATTTGATGTTGTTGCTTAAAAAGAGTCCATCGCGTCGGTCGGCCGGCGGCTTTACGCTGGTTGAGTTGCTCGTTGTGATTGCCATTATCGGCATCCTCATTGCCCTTCTTTTACCGGCTGTGCAGGCTGCGCGAGAAGCGGCTCGACGCATGAATTGTTCAAACAACATGAAGCAGCTTGGGCTGGCAATGCATAATTACATTGCGGCAAACAACGGGCGGATCCCGCCCGGTTCGACCGGCCGCTATAGTCATGGACTTTTCAGCACTCTGTTGCCGTATCTCGAACAAGATATCGTCTCCGCTACGTTCACTTGGGGAGTGGAGAATCAAACCAAAATCGAGGAATATCGCTATATCGACATCCCTCCCTACACCTGTCCGAGTTACACGGGCCCACATGTGATCGAAAATCGGAGCACCGACTGGCTCAATGGAGCTATTGTTACCTATCAAGGCGTTAACGGAGCGATTTACGATCCCTCGGAAACCGATCCATGCTCGGGGTACGGCAGGACTCCTTGGAATGGCTTGTTTCCTTGGCTGAAGTCCACATCTAACCCTCTCTTTAAAAGTGAACCCCGCTATATCAGAGACGTCGTCGACGGCACCAGTCAAACGTTGGCGATGGGCGAATTCGTTCATCGAGATAAATCGCCTATAGGATCGGTAGACTTTCACACTTGGCCGGGTAACTGTCGGTCCTGGATCTTTGGGGGCGATGGTACGTGTGGAAACTACACGTCAAAGGTGGTTGTGCATCCGATCAACTCGGACCTCGACCGCTCGACCGACGGAGTAGGCTACAACCACTTGGCCTTCAGTAGCATGCACCCCGGCGGAGCTAACTTCATTTTCGCCGATGGCAGCACGCGTTTCTTCACCGAAGAAATAGAAATGGATCTCTATAAGGCGCTGGCTACCTTCAACGGCGGAGAGACCGTAGACCAGTCCGGGTACTAGTTCCCAAAATTCAAGTAGGCCGGGTTATAATCCGGCGGTTACTCTATCCGACAAAATGCCGACTCTCGACCCGGCCTGCGATGATATGTGCGCAGGCCGGATTGCAATACATCTATGAACGCCCCCGCGAGAACACACCAATGCGCAAGACGTCTCACGCCGAACAGTTCGGTTCTTACACAAGTGCCATTACGATTGCACTAACCGCCTTGCTAATACTCGCAATTGGCGACTTGCCCTCTCTGCAGGCAGTTGAACTATCCGTTTCAGATTTCTCCTTCGACGGACAGTTGGGATCCGACGGGGCAACCATACAGCAGCTTGGCCCCAATCACTTCAGGATGAACCTTGCCAGAGCCCCCGGTCATCCCGAGTGGACAAACATGTGCCAATTTACTATCCAGGGCAACGCCGCGGGCAATACGCTGCAATTGGAATGCGCAGGCGGCTTGCGACAGTTCGGCAGTTGGTCCTACGACATGCAGAACTGGCGTCCCATACAACGCACCACCGTCGACGGCACCAGTATGTTGGCCTTCCCCGAGTTCACGCAAGATACGGTCTACTTCGGCGGCGAGGCGCCCATGTCCTACGAGCAGATGGTCGATATGACCACCCAGTGGGACGAGCACGATCACGTGAGCGTCAAGCAGATCGGCACGTCTATGCAAGGCCGGCCCATCTTGCGGGTTAGCGTTGCCGATCCCGACGGGCCGTATCCCATGGAAACTCGCTGGAGCCACCACGCCGTCAACCAGCACTGCTACGAATACAACTCGCAGTGGCGCATC
The DNA here is from genome assembly GCA_964541935.1 of uncultured Planctomycetaceae bacterium. Taxonomy (GTDB): domain Bacteria; phylum Planctomycetota; class Planctomycetia; order Pirellulales; family Thermoguttaceae; genus JAFGTN01. The sequence goes on from CAZISU010000061.1 coordinate 8,276, forward strand.
GCCGGAATGGTCGATTGGCTCTTGAGCGAAGAGGGGGCCGAATGCCGCCAACGTAGCGTCAACCATTTTGTGGTGATGATGAACGTCGACGGGCCGCACAACGGTTATGCACGGGTTAACCAACAGGGCATCGACCTGAACCGCGCATACAGTGTGAGCGGTTGGGCCGACAACCCGGCACGCGAATCGCAAGCCGTGCAGAAGGATCTCGAAGCCCTGGATCAGCAAACGCCCATAACCACAACTTGGTCAATGCACACCTGGGAAGGCGACCAGATGGAGCCCATGCTTAGGCCCGGCCCAGAGATGGGGACCACCGTCGGCCCTTGGACCGAGCTGCGCGATATCATCGAGAACAACGATACGGTCGGCAATATCAAACCATTATATGCCTTGACGTCCGCTCCCAGTCCCACGCACTGGACCAGCGGCACGCACTTGCAGCTTGGCGTAAGCGCATTTTGCGCCGAGGGAGCGGCCTTGGTTCTCACCAAAGAGGAGAATCTGCAAACCGGCCGCGTGCTGATGAAAAGCCTCGACCAATTCTACGGTGTGCCGCCGGCGGCGGTGACGGGCGGTTCGTCAAATTATTATGATGTGCTCAGCGGCACCAATCCGTTAGTCTATTTCCGCCTGAACGAGCCGGGCGGCCAGGCTGTCGGTGCCGCGCTTGTCAATCAAGGCTCGCCCACTGCCGCGCCGGACGCGACCTGGGGCTTGCCGGGCTATGCCAACACGGCGCCTCGGTCGGGCATACCCGGACTGAATCCTTCTGCCAGCATAGGTGGTAAAGCTCTGGTCGGTTTGGAGAACAATAACACGGTTGCGCAGTTCACCGGCCTGGCCGTGCCCGACGCCGATATGTTCGAACTGGGAAATCCAACCGCCCTGGACCTCGACCGGGTAAGCTGCTCGTTCTGGTTCAATACCACAGTGGGCGGAACCTGGGGACGCATTCTCTGTACGCATCCCGATTTCGAAAATGATTTCTACATCATCATGCACGAAGGCCGCTTATACCTGACGACCAACGGCGTTTCCGTCGGTGGTGTCGACAATGTGGCCGAGACGCTTGAGGATACCTTTAACGACGGCCTCTGGCACCACGCCGTGGCGATTCGCGACGGCGACGACGCGGCCGATGCGCGGCTGTTTATAGATGGAAAAGCCATTTCCCTCAATTCTCGACCCGGCGGTCCCTTCGACGATGGTTTCTCCTACCGGTTCGGTTGCAAAGGCACCAGCTCACTTGTATGGACCGGCTCGTTGGACGAGATCGCCATTTGGGACCGAACGCTGTCCAACGCCGAGGTCGAATCGCTCTTCGCCGCTGCTTTTGTAACGGGCCCCATACCCGGCGATGCAAACTCCGACGGGGTTGTCAACGACGCCGACGCCGCCATTCTGTCCGACAACTGGCAACGCTCAGGTGACGCAACCTGGGCCGACGGCGATTTCAACGGCGACGGCAAAGTCGACACGGCCGATGCCACGTTGCTTGCGGCCAACTGGCAAAGCGCCACCACAAGTGCCACCGCCGATGTCCCCGAGCCGAGCTGGACGGTTTTGCTGCTAGGCTCAATGACACTTCTGATGTTCCAAAACGCCCGCTAGCGTGGGTTCCGTTTCGGACTATCTTTGTCGATAATCACTAGATTAGCTCTCGATTAAAGCAGCAAACCAGCCGATTTCCTCCCCTCTGCGCCTCTCTTGCGGAGGTTTCTAGTCGATGTTGTATAGTGGTGGTATAATGGTGGGTGTCGACTAGATCACCGAAGGTGGCAAGGTTAGACGTAGGCACTTGCTGACAAGTGTTAATCGACTTCGTTAAAAATACTGGCTTTTTCAGATAGAATATCTCCCCCCTCCATGGATGAACAACAGCAATACTCTCGTTATATACTGGCCGAACTGGCGCCCGAGCGCGAGGTCTACCAGCCGCAACCGCAAGAACCGCCGCGGCCGAGGGTATGGCTGCCGCTGGGGCTTTTTATTGCGACGTGCCTGAGCACTTTTTTGGTGGGTGGTCTATCGGGCGGTTACCTGCCTGGCAACCCGCCGTTGATCGAATGGTCCGGGTTTCTCTGGGGTGGTTTTTGCTATGCAGGGCCGCTGATGACGATTCTTATCTGCCACGAGGCGGGCCACTATATCCAAGCTCGACGGTATCGCGTGGAGGCCAGTTTTCCGTATTTCATCCCACTGCCGATTTCGCCCATCGGCACAATGGGCGCGGTAATCGGCATGTCGTCGAATATGCGCGATCGAAAGGCGTTGTTCGATATCGGTATTTCCGGGCCCTTGGCCGGATTGGTGCCCACGCTAATCTTTTGCGTGCTGGGGCTTTACTGGTCGGAAGTGCGGCCAATGCCTTTGGGCGTTCGCGAATATCTTGGCGAGCCGCTGCTGTTCAAGTTCATGATTCACCATCTAATCGGTTCGTTACCGCCGGCCCACGACGTGTTTCTTCATCCTACTGCCTTTGCAGGCTAGGTGGGACTATTGATAACCTCGTTGAATCTGTTCCCCATCGGGCAGCTCGACGGCGGGCATGTCTTCTATGCATTGCTGCTGAAAAAGTCGCATGTACTGGCTTCCATATTGCTAAATTTGGGTGCGCTGGCCGCGGCGTTCATGGCCTTCATGTATGGCAACCCCATGTGGATATTAATGATCGTGCTCTTGTTCCTCATGGGCCCCAAGCATCCACCCACCGCCAACGACTACGTTCCGCTGGGCCGGGTGCGAACCGTGTTGGGCTGGCTGACGTTGGCTTTTGTGATAATCGGCTTCACGCCCATGCCGATTTTTCAAGCCGACGTCTCGGCCGATCGGCCCGTCGAGCAACGCAAGAGGCCCGTTGATTTACAAGAGCGACCGCTTGAGCAGACGTCGCCGCCCGTTCAACAACCCAGCGATGAAGAGCCCCAAGAGCAAGGCCAGATTGTGAGGTTCGGGCACGGCAACTGGTGGTTGCGAGCCGACGGCTTGCCAGTTGGCGGACATTATCGCGGCGTCGGTGGCGTCGACAATGCCATCGGAGTTGAAATCGCCGTCGCTCCAGCCCACGTCGGTGTCCAGCCAATGTTCGGCTAGTTTGGCGGCGTCGTTCGCGTCGACCACTCCATCGCGGTTAGCGTCGCCGGGCATGGGGGCCGGTTCGACCAAGATCGAAACCGTGCTCAGACTCGAATACATGCGCCCGTCGTAAGCCAGATAGGCGAAACTGTCTTCGCCCGAGAATAGCGGATCGGGCCGGTAGATGAACGTACCGTCGGCTTGCAGCTCAACGGTGCCGTTCTCGGGCAGGTCTCGCAAAACGGCCCTTAGCTCGTCATCCTCGATATCGCTATCGTTGGCCAAAACGCCCTCGGCGTCCGAGAATTCGTCGCCGTATGCGATCTGATACGCATCGTTCTGTGCCAGCGGCGCGTCGTTGACCGGTGTAACGTCGATCGTGACCGTGGCCGGGTCGGAATAGAGCTGCCCGTCGTAGGCGCGATAGGTAAAAGTGTCGCTTCCGAAATAGTTCTCCTCGGCAAGGTACTCGAACGAACCGTCGCTATTGAAATACAGCGAACCGTGTTGCGGGCCGTCGCCGATGACCGCGGCGAGAGTGGTGCCGTTGGGATCGCTGTCGTTTGCGAGAACGTCTTGCGAGCTGCCATACTCTTCGGCATAGAGCCATTGGTCTTCGCCCACCTGATACGAATCGTCTACCGCAAGCGGCGGCAAATTCCGTGGCACAATGCTGTCGATCCAATCGATGGTGTTTCCCACGGAGACGAAAATCCCACCGTCGCCGTAGCTGGCGTCATCGTCGTCGTCGGAATACCACATCGCGCTTTGTACGCCGGACAGGTAGGTTTGACCGGCGAGTTCCACAAACAGCCCGCAACCGCTGTCGCCGTGGGCCGGTCCCATCTCCAGGTCCAAGGGCGAGCTGGGCCCAAACGTGCTGCTCTGGCCGTCTGGGCTGTCGAAATCAACGAGCAACAGGTCCGACGACCAGCCCCAGTACGAGCCGGTGGTATCGATGCGATTTTGGCCCGCTCGCTTGGTGCCCGCTGTCCCCAGTACCTCGCCGGAAAGACCCGTGCCCGTGTATCCAAAACCGACCATGGTTGCATCGAGCCCGAGCGGGCTTCCGAAAGACGGTTCATAGAGCGTAGCCGGCAAGACACCAGACACAGGTTCAGAGAGCTTTAAAATGCCGATATCGATAGCGACCACTTTTGTTGCGTCGTTCGGGTCGGTTGCATTCCAAAGCGGATGTTGCCAGTAGTTTGTGGCTTGATATTCGATGCCGTTTACGGTAAAGGCAGCCCCGTCGCCTGCCATGTGCCC
>CAZISU010000062.1:0-12569 GCA_964541935.1 uncultured Planctomycetaceae bacterium
CGGCGGATGCCGTCGGCGTATCGCTGATCGAGGTTTCTGCCACCAATGAACTTTGGCTGTCGGATCTGGCCGAGGGACGCAACTCCACAAAACACGTTGCGGGTCAAAACGGCCTGGAGTTGGATGTCAACGCCCACGGCAACAAGGTCGCGCAGGTCGCGGCCACCACGCCGATCTACTTCACCGAAACCACGCTCGACCGGCTCACGTTCGACGAAATTGAAGTCGAGCACGGCATTTTTGCTTCGGCCAGCTCCTACATCTTCGTCGATCCGGAGCCAACCGGGAATATACTGTCTTTTGCCCAACGAGCGGGAGTCGTCCACGTTCGCGCCGACGGGACCAGCGTCACGGCAACGAACGACCTGGCGCTTTCCCAATTGGCCAACCCGACGCTAGCAGGTGACGCTGCTAGCCAACTCTCGCTTGGGCACGCCGCTTCTGCAACGGCCAGCCGGGTGGCGACCAGCACGCTCGCGCTGGGCCAGCAAGCATCGCGGACAATCGAGCGGTTCGTCTCGGCCGGCTCGACGCTCGGCCTACACCAGACGGTTAATGTCGTGCTCGTCGAAGGCTGTGTCACCCGAACGTACACGCCGTTTGTTGGCTCAACGGACGATCCGAATGCACCGGCCCCACCTTCGACTACCGTTCCGACTCTCGAACGGGTAGAAGGCGTGCAGCTCTACTGGCCGCTCGATGCACCGACAATGACAGTTACCTTGCGGGGTCCGGAACTGGACAATAAAGATCGGCTCCGCTTCCAACGAATCAATCGTGAAACCCGAGGCGGCACGCTGGTCGTCTTTGCAGATCTGATCTGGCCCAAGGTGCAGCAGTTGACCTTGGAGTTCGTTGGCCTGGAGGAAGATGAAGCCCAATCGCTTTTGACGTTCATCGGGGCAACCCTCGGCAAGGAAGTCGGACTGCGTGATTGGGAGAACCGCCATTGGGCCGGCGTGATCATCTCGCCAGACGAACCGGTTATGCGAAACGGCCCACACAACATCAGCACGGCACTTGAATTCGAGGGGGTGCCCATATGATCGAATTAGCCGCCCCTTATCCAGCCATTCAGACCGTCACGCTGTTGCCCAATCCGCAATTCGGCGATGGCGAGGCCCAGACGTGCGAAGTTGTCACCCGGCGGGCTATGGACGGCACGCTCTACACTTACGTCAAATCTAAAGCTGGCCGGCATCGGCTCACGCTGCCACTAAGGCTAAGCCGCATGAAGGCCCTGGAACTGCGGGGCTTCGTCCAATCCTACTTTGCATCGAAAATCCGACTCACCGATCATCTCGGCCAGATTTGGATCGGGCACTTCACAAGCAATCCGTTCGAATTCAGCACACACAAACGGGCCGCTGGCTGGCCAGGCGGAGAAATGCAAACGATCCAGTTGGAGTATGAAGGGGTAAAGCAGTAATGGTACGCAACCTATCACAAGATGCTCTCAACATAATTGCCGAGCGGCTTGGCAACGAACCGATCACGATCATCGAAGTTGATTGGACCGGCGACGGCGCACCGCTCTCCTACGCCGATCGGACGGTCGGCCCCATCCCGGGCCGCATCCTCGAAGTCGGATCGCTTGATAATGTCATCAACGTCTCGGGCAACAACGACTCCCAGCAGCTGACCATCACGCTCGACGACAGCGACGGTTCGATCAAAACCATCCTCGACACGCATGACGTCCATCAACGCGATGTTCGGGTCTTTCAATACTTCGATGGCCTTGATTTGTCCGATAAATTCCTGTTGTTCCGCGGCAAGATCAGCTCGCCGGTCGTCTGGAGCGAGGGCGACCGCACGGTATCCTTCGACATCATCTCGCAAATCGAAGACGCCGAGATCGGCTTCTCGCCCGAGGAAGGGCAGTTCGAAAACATTCCCGAAGACCTGATCGGTCGGGCGTGGCCCATGTGTTTTGGGACTTGTGTCCATGTCGAGGGTGTGCCACTGAATGAACCGGCCGTTGGCACACTGGCCAGCGGCGTGGGAATCATCGACTTCTTATTGCCCTATCGGCTGTTCGCCATAAACCGCATCTTATCCTACATCAACGAGCAGATTGGGGAGTGGCTCGACGCCAACGGCTTCTGGAGCGTCAGCGAGGCGGCGACCTCCGGCGATGAACAACTCAAAAAACAACTCGAAGGCTTCATGGCGAACAAGCAGAGGTTCGAGGATCAGAAGTTCGAGACACTGGACGTGCTCACCGATCAGGCCCGAACCATCGTGGCCAGATTCGGGACAGGCGACGGCCAAAACACCTACAACTCCACGGCCCAGTTTACCACGTTTCGCATCTTCGGCGGCGAAGAGTTCCCGCGCGGCACGATTACATTAGAGATCAACGGTGCTAGGTTCACCGGTTCGTTCCTTGGCGAAACCGACGAGTTCTCCGTGCAATCGGCCGAGCACCCACGAAAAGGTGAACCGCTGGTCGTGCCGCGCGCCGATGGCACGACCTTCCCCGGTGGCCCCTTCGGATTCACCCGCTTTGTGCCCAACGGCAATATCACGGGTGATACGGCCGGCTACTTCTTTGCTGACGCCGGTGCCCAGGTCCGTATGGCAATACCCGAGCCGCAAAAATTTGTCGCCAGCATCACGCCCGGCGCGGTCAAACGTGTAAAAGCGTTCATTCAATCCGCCGGCCGCCGCTTCCTGATCGACGTGCCCGAGGATTTTTATACGGTCACGACGGAACAGTACGGCTCGGTCACCGCCACGATGGTCACGCTCAAAGACGCTCTTTCAAAACGTACCGATCTCGGCTGGGACGACCAAATCTACATCATGTTCAAAGGCACGGTCGGCCCGAATACGGTCGACATCCTGGAGTACCTGATCCAACAGAACACGGGTTTCGATACGGACAGTGCTTCGTTCAATGCCGTCCGGGCGAGACTGGCCAACTACCCGAGCCACTTTGCCCTGACCGACCGCAAGCAAATTCTCCAAGCCCTGGAAGAAATCGCCTTTCAGGCCCGCTGTGCCATTGTGCTCAAGGACAACACGTTCCATCTCCGCTATCTACCGGCCGAACCGGCGCCCGCCGACACGATCACCGAATCGGACATCGAAGTCGGCACGTTCGAACTTTCGCACACCACGACCGAAAACCTCGTCACAAAGCTCGTTGCCCGATGGCGGGCCACCGGTGCCCAGGAAGAGGACAACCGTGTTATCCTCCGTCACAACGTCAAGAAGTACGGCACCAAGGATCGCGAGTTCGACTTCTACATCTACAACAAGATTGACATGGTGCTCAAAAGCGCCACCTTCTGGCTGATCCGCTATGCGAACACCTGGAAGAAGGTCCGCTTCAGTACGCCACTCACCAAGCTGAATCTCGAAACGTTCGACGCCGTGACGCTTGATTTCAACTCGTCCTACGTCGCCAACTCGGATGTACTGGCGCTGGTCGAGAAAGCCGACTACAACTCGGACACCCGCTCGATAGATTTCGAGTGTTGGACGCCCGTAAAGGCTGGACAGATGGAGCCCTACGATTTCGCCTATCCGGCCGACGTGTCTCAGGAACTGCGGTTCCCAACGCCGGTCGAAGAGGAAGAAGAGTTCGACGGCGGCACTGGTATCGGCCGCAACGCCACCGGCGCACTTCCCATCCGCTACGACATGCGCCGAGGTGTGCGGGTAGAGTATGACGGCAACCCCGATCCCTTTGGCTTCGAAGTCGCCAAGCGGTCCACGTCAGACCGGGGTGACCAAAAACCCTCCGATGCAGGCGACAAGGAGCCCGGCGAGCCGGTCATCGGCGCGGCCGTCACCTATGACGAACGCCTGCCCGGCATCGACACGCCCGTCTTCGAAAACTTCGGCTTCCATCAGGTCGCGGAACCGACTCTTATCGATATCGCCACCACGAAGATCGTTGATTCCCGCGACCTTGGCGGCGAGGGCATGAATATGACCACACTCTCCACATTCTTTGCCGAGATCAGCAGCGGACGGCTCAAAATGGCCACCGATGCCACGTTTGTAGATGCCGAAGACCGTGAAATTCAGGGTGTCTTCGACTTCAAGTACGACACCGAAACCGATCAGTTCGGCGCCGGCACGGCGTTCCTGCAGGACGAGGACGAGTAACCATGGCCTACAAACGGGAAGACTGGAACGACCTGCTCACGCAGATCAACGAAGTGTTGATGAATCCGCCTGTGGGAACCGATTGCGAGGAGTTGAACATCACGCCCTTGCCTCTGGTCGATCCCGGTCACAAGTGGTCGGTTGCCGATATCCAGGCCGCCCGCAGCAAAATCATTCAGACCTGCGAATCGATCCAATTCGAAGAACAGCTCGACAAGTGGCGATCCGTGGTCGTCAACGAACTCCAAACAAAACTCCTCGACGCCTGGTGCAATTGCAGCGATGCCTTTGTGTTCCAACCCGAGATTATCTACAAGACGCTTCCGCTCGAACCGTACGCCTGTTGCAGTTTCTCCTACACACAAGACCACACCAACACCGTGGGCATATCAGGCGATCCACATGTTGGCCGCATGCCACCCGAAGGTAACGATTTCAACCTCTCGGACGAAATCAACGGTCTGAAAGTCATGTGCCAGAAATGGGGCGGCGGTTCAGGCGATAGTTACCGTTACTGGAAAGCCTACAACTCGATCACCGGCGACGCCCCGCAAACCGGTCCTCGTCTAAACGTCAGCGGTGGAGGCGCCGGCGTCATCGGGCAATACAGCGGCTACTATGGCTACATTGATCGAGACGGCAAAATCGTGTGTGCGGGTTTCAATCAGAACGGCCCCCAGTGGCGAAGATATTCGTCATCCCCCTTCCCACCCGTTGCCTACTGCACATACTGGACCTACTACTGCCCAACCGGCTACCAATACTGTCAAGGCTCTCGCGACGTTTGCGTCGATCGACTCAATACCCTCAATTCATTGGGATTTACGCGTTACGAATTTACGCTACGATTCATCGGATCTGATGGGAATCCAATCGAGACTGTAGAGGATTGCGGCTGTGAAGCGTGAGACAATATCTAGTGCACGATTACAAAACCTGCAAATGTGTATATGAGAGGATCTAGAGACCCAGCAGGAGTGAAATGACCCTCTTGCAGATAGGCAAGACTTTGCCAAATGATATTGAAGAGCCGACCCCCCAGATCATCTTGTTTTCGATTGTGCGCGGATCACTTTTTCAGGGGCGACTTAGGTCGGTCGGCGGCGGACACGGAGCCTGTAGTCTTCTTTGCGAAGTCCGAAGTGCTTCATCTTGTCGTAGAGTGATCTGGGCTGAATGCCGGCCCGTTCTGCGGTTTTGCCGATTCTTCCGCCGGTGGCGGCAAGCAGTTCCGCCAGGTAGGCACGTTCAAAGTCGGCTAATAGCTTGGTGCGCGCTTCTCGGAGTGGAAGGTCGAGCCATTGCTTCGGTACACGGAGTTCTTCGTCTTCGACGGCTTTTGGTGTCGGGAAGGCCGGTGTAACAGTGGGATTCAGCCCGCTAATGTTTACGGGCAAATCTGTGAGCGAGATTTCTTCACCCTCGGCAAGCAGCATGGCCCGTTCCATTACGTTCATTAATTCGCGGATGTTTCCGGGCCAGTCGTATTTACATAGGGCGCGCATTGCACCAGAGGAGACACCGGTAATATCACGGGGGATTTCACTGCGAAAATGCTCCAATGTGCGTTTCACGAATAACGGGATATCTTCTCGACGATCACGAAGTGGTGGAATTGTCAAAGTCACAACGCTCAATCTATAGAATAAATCCCGGCGAAAGGTGCCTGCCTCGACCTCTTCGTGCAGCTCACGGTTCGTTGCTGCCACAATGCGGACGTCGACGCTGATGGGTGTCTCGGCACCGACTCGCTGTACTTCTCGGGTTTGCAGAACCGTGAGGAGCTTGACTTGCAGATGTTTGGGCATTTCTCCAATTTCATCGAGAAATACTGTGCCATTGTGTGCCAGTTCGAAGTATCCACGCCGCGCTCTGCTTGCTCCGGTGAAGGCCCCTTCCTCGTGGCCGAAAAGTTCACTTTCAAGTAATGTCTCGGATAGGGCTCCGCAGTTGACGGAGACGAATGGTCCAGCGGAACGGGGGCTTTCGGCATGGATGGCTCGGGCAAGACGTTCCTTGCCGACGCCCGTTTCCCCCATCACCAGCAATGTAGCGTCGCTAGCCACAACCCGATTGACAACGCTCATGAAGGTTTCCATGGCTGGGCTGGCCGAGATGAAATCGCTCAGTTGCGGCTGGGGAGCGACGTCAGTCGCTAAGAGCGATTCTTCGGCCGTTTGCTGCCGTCGTTCCAGAATCGCGGAAATCGCCTCTTCGAGCATATTATTGGGCAAACCGGTGTAGAGAATGGAAAGACATCCGGCGGCGAGCAACTCTGCCCGCTGTCTTGGGTCCTCCTCGTCGCACAGTAAAACTACGTCGGGCGAATCAGGAAGCGCTCGAAGGGAATTAACCGTTTCGGAGGCTAAGCCTCCGAGAAGTACCCGGCTGATGAACACGAGGTCAAAATTCTCGCGAGAGACCGTTTCCCAGAGGGTTTCGCGCCCAGATACTACCTCAATGATGGAATTACCCTGATCAACAAGCTGTCGGAAACGGCTTTGCGATGAGGGTGAGTCGGCTGCGAGCAAGATCCGGATTAACATCGGTGTCTTATGTTCCGAATTACAATGAGTTCAAAGGGGGATTGCTTCTATTCGGATTCTACGCCTCCGATTACTGTATGGCAACCGATGGTTGGTAAATCTGAAAAATTTTCATAAAGCCTTTTATGCAAGCTACTTATGGTATGTATATCTGGTTTGTGACCTCGTTTGGCACTTCACTTGCTGAAGCGATTATCAGGAACGTGAACTCCGAAAGGTGGTCGGCAACACTTTTTAGCGAGTGGATTGCCACCTCTTTGTCTGAAAATGCTGGAACCGGCAAAAATCGAGACAAAATGAACGCTAACTATTTGCCGTGGTATCTGGAACGCGGTGACGGCCCCTTGGTCGCCACGGCGATTCACGATGGCCACGATGTCCGTGAAGAGTTGGCCGAGTGGTTCGCCCTGTCGGAAACGGATCGTTTGCGAGAGGAGGATCCGTTTACTGGCGGCTGGACCATTGCGGCTCCGACGCGGTTGATCGCCAGACAGTCTCGTTTCGAGGTCGATTTCAATCGGCCTCGTGAAAAGGCCGTCTACCAAACGCCGAATGACGCCTGGGGCTTGAATGTATGGAAACGGCACATTTCTCGCGATTGCGTGGAACGGTCGCTTGCGGTTTACGATGCGTTTTACCAAGAGGTGGGTGGCTTGCTGGAGCGGATGACGCAACGATACGACCGGGTTGTCGTGCTCGACCTGCATTCCTATAATCACCGGCGTGAAGGCCCTTCGGGGCCGCCGGTCGATCCACACGATAATCCGGAAGTCAATCTCGGCACAGGCACGATGGACCGTAGGCGTTGGTCGTCGATTGTGGAGCGGTTTATCCTCGATTTACGGAATTTCGACTATCAGGGGCGTCATTTGGATGTTCGCGAGAACGTGAAATTTCGCGGTGGGTACTTTCCCGCGTGGATCCATCAGAATTTCCCCGAGACCGTTTGCGTGCTGTCGGTTGAGTTCAAGAAGTTTTTCATGGATGAATGGACCGGGCGGGCGGATGAAACGCAGTTGGCCACAATTCAGCGTGCATTGCAATCCACAATTTGGGGCATCCACGAGGAATTGGTCAAATTTGGTCAAATTGATCGAGAACTAGCAACATGATTCCCGAGAGCTACATTGCCGAAATCCTCTCACGTTTGGCATCCGACAAACGCGTCCGCCGCGAACTCCCGGATGGGGGTCGTTTGTATCTCGACCGCAGGCTTCCGTTCATCTGCGTTTATCGCCGAACAGGTGGCGATCATGGTTTGTCCGCCGAGCAACTCATTTCGACACAAACCGCGTTTTTGGTCATGCCGGAGGGAAAGGCGGGATTCCGCGAGGCGGGCCGGTTGTTGCGATCACTTGTTACGGCGCAGATGGAGCAATTCGAGGGGGTTTTGATTGTAGAGATCTGGCTTTCTCCTTCAGAGGAGTATGAAGCACCTGTGCATGAGGAAAGCGGGGAGCCGTTGACTCCGGCCCCCATGTTTCGAGTGCATACGGATACTGCACGACGGCCGACGCAGGTGGTGCAAACGCTGACTAGATGCTTGGGAAAGATTCGCCTCTTGAAACAAGCGGCTCGCATCGAATGGGTATCCGGTAAGGGAGTGCATCCGCCGGGTTGCCGCCCGCTTTTTTCGGCGAAGGAGATTCGTTCGATTGGCTGTCACGTCGTGGGGCTGGAAATCCGTCCGGTTTTCCAAGATCCCTCGGACGGAGAAGTGTTTCCCAGGGTTGTGCGTTCGCTACGGCGTGCACTGGGGCGGGCGTTAAACCAGACATTCCATGCCTTTGTTAGCTTGGAGACGAATATCCATCCCCAACATTATCACACACTGGGCAGACGCAGCTTCGTCAAGGCGGTTTGGGAAGCGGATCGGCAGTTGGCCGAGATAAGTTCTTCATTTGACTTGCTTTTACAGGCAACCCCAACTAATGCTGAGGCCGAATGGATCGATTTTCGCAAGGCAGGATTCGAAGTAACGCCGAAATTCCAGTATCGGCCCTTGGCCGTCGATACAACCGAATTGAAGCGTCGATTGTTTCAGATTCCCATCGACCGCATCGAGGATGCTACCCTCGCTCATCTGTTTTTAGAAAAGCAGGATGAGTTGGACCGAAAGATCACGATGCTCGCAGACGTGGGAACCGCTAAGTTCCTGCCGGGCAGCATCCAGATATATGGCACGTTGAAAACAAAGCTTGTCGAGTTGGCCCACGAGATAATTCGTCGGACTCCGGTTCGTTCGCGACGAAAACCAATCGGTCGTAAATTGCGGGCAGAGGAGTTTGCCAGCTTGGCTCGTGTGGAAATACGCCGTTACGAAACCGTCGACCCAACTTTTCAGCCAAAAGTTGAGATTCGCGATGATATGTACTCGGGTGTCTTGGTCTCGCAAGGAACATTGCTGATTGGGAAAAAAGCCAGCTTTATGTTCGACAGAGCCGATGCGATATTACAGCACGAGATCGGGACGCATTTGCTCACCTATCATAACGGCAGCCGCCAGCCGTTCCAGCAATTGTGTCTGGGGTTGGCTGGATACGATGTGCTCCAGGAGGGGCTGGCCGTATTGGCTGAATTCATTGTGGATGAGATGAGCCCAGAACGATTGCGGACTCTGGCCGCACGCGTGTTAGCTGTAAAGACGTTGCTCGACGGAGCGGGTTTTGTCGATACCTATCGTGTTCTCACCCGACAAATGGGGTTTGGCAAGCGGATTGCATACACTATAACCATGCGCGTGCATCGGGCCGGCGGCTTGACCAAAGACGCGGTATATCTGCAGGGTTTGGTCGAAATACTTGATTATTTGGGAAGTGGTGGCAAAATCGAACCATTGTTGATCGGCAAAATCGCGACCAATCATATTTCCCTGGTGGAAGAGCTACGGTTGCGTCAGATTCTTAGTCCGCCGGCACTTCAACCTCATTACTTGAACTATCCCCATTATGCCGAAAAGACCGATAGAGTTCGACGCGGCATGAACATACTTGATCTCTTGAAAGGATGAAATAGTGAGAATTGGATTCGTTGTTAACGACATTGCAACAGAAACAGAGAACTATACAACTACTCGCCTGGCCATGGCTGCGGTAAATCGGGGACATGAAGCCTGGTTGATTGGTGTACGCGACTTCGCATTGGACCCCGACGACTATGTTCGAGCCCGGGCTTGGTCGGCTCCGAAGGCGAGTTACAAATCATTGAAATCTTTTTTGTGCGAGCTTCGAGGACCACGTGGCCGGGAGCAGCGTATCACTGTCGACGACCTCGACGTGCTTATGCTCAGAAACGATCCGGCGGAGGATCAGGGACGCAGCAGTTGGGCACAGATGGCAGGCATCAATTTCGGTCGTGCGGCGATGCGGCGTGGAGTTATTGTGTTGAACGACCCGAACGCCCTGGCACAGGCAATCGATAAGATGCATTTTCAGCTCTACCCAGAGGAGGTGCGACCGGGCACGTTGATCACTCGCGATCGAGAGGAGATCCGCTCATTTGCCAAGGAGCATGGTGCCGACATTGTGATCAAACCGCTGCAAGGTTCCGGTGGATCAGGAGTATTTCGCATTCGCCAGGACGATCTTGGAAACCTGAACCAGATGATAGAGTCCATTTCCAAAAGCGGTTACGTTATCGCGCAAGAGTATCTTCCCGAAGCGGCCGAAGGAGACATGCGGCTTTTCATGGTAAACGGCGAGCCGCTCCGCTTCAAAAATAAGTATGCTGCTTTTCGTCGGCTTCGTGGCGGAGATGACATTCGCAGCAACATCCACGCCGGCGGCCAAAAGGCGAAAGCCGAGGTTGATAGCAGGGCGTTGAGGATCGCGGAAATTGTACGTCCGAAACTCGTGGCCGACGGTATGTTTATGGTTGGGTTGGACATCGTGGGTGACAAGCTAATGGAGATCAACGTTTTCAGCCCCGGCGGATTGGGTAGCGCTCAAAGTTTTGAAAACGTCAATTTCGCGGTGTGTGTGATTCAGGCTTTGGAGAGAAAAGTGCAATACATGGGCTTTTATCAGAGGAATTTCAACAACGTCGATATGGCAACTTTGTAGGTTCACGAGTGTTTTTCTACCTGCTAGCGATCTGACTATCGTATTAATGAGGTGAGTGATGTATTGCGTATCGAGAAGATCATGTATCTCCCCGCGGGTAGTGAACCGTGTTTCCTTAGCTGCGTTCGTGTTTGCGGGATTGGCCTGGGGTTGCGTCTGTCCGGAGTTTGGTTTTGCGCAACCACTGCGTCCATCGCTCGACAATTCCATTGGCCTAACGGTCGAATCGATTCAAGAGAACATCGACAAGGTCGAGCGAGCTAAAGATATAGATGATGCGACGAAAGCGTCGATTATGAATCTTTATCAAGAAGCAATGCAGGATGTGATTCAAGCGGCGAGTTGGGCGGAAAAATCTAAAGTTTTTCAGCATAACAAGGAATCGGCAGCCAAGGATATAGAACAAGCGAAAGCGGCGTTATCCGCTAAAGCCCGTGCGGCACCGATTGATATTCCGCAGGGCGCATCGCTCAAGCAGCTCGCGCGAGCCCTTGCGGAGGCCAAGGCCAAGTTGAGCGCGGCGAAAAAGAAGTTGGACGCCGCGGAAGCCGAGCCGAGTCGGCGAGCCATCAGGCGTCTTGAAGTGGAGCGTCTTCTTAAAGAAGCTCGCAGTCGCGCAGTCACGCTGGAGCGTCAACGCGCGGCCTTGGCCACATCAAACAACAAATCCAGCGAACCGCTCGAGTTGGCGCAAAAAAAGTCTTTGCAGGCGGCCTTGCAAACGGCCCAATTGGAAATCGACGGGTATTCAAAGGAACTTGCAGCGTATGGGGCGACGATGGACCTCTTGCCCTTGACCCACGATCTGGCGGCTCGAGAGGTGCTATGGGCCAAGGCAACCGTAGGGGATCTGCAAAAGCGTGTCGCGGAAGCTCGCCGCAGAGAAGCGGAGGAGCAGATCATCGCAGCCACACAGAAGGCGGCCATGGCCGCCCCTTCACTTAAAGGTATTGCGGAAAAGAACAAGGATCTTGCCAGTGAGCGTCAGGCAGTCATTAAAAAATGCAAGGAAAGTGCAGAGGAACTGGACAGCAGACGCAATGAGTTGGCAAAGATAGAAAGAGAGTTTGAAGGAGTTCAAGACAAACTTAAAAGCGTAGGCCGCACTAAGACGATCGCGTCGTTCTTGAAAACACGACGGGTAACGTTGCCCGACACTCACGACTATCGCGAATCAATAGAAACCCGACAGTCGGAAACACTAAAGACACACACGGACATGATCGAACTGGCCGATAAACGTGCCGAACTGGCTGATCGGGAGGAATTGTTAGGTCTAGTGCAAGAAGAGTCGGAAGGTGAACTGGTTGCGAGTGAGGACGAACAACAATTGAGCCAAGCCAAGCAGCAATTGCTGCAAACTCAAAAAAAGTACGTTGACCAGTTGGCCGGGGAGTACTATCGCTACTTCAATACACTTGTCGAGTTGGATACGACTGTGCAGGAACTGGTCGATAAGATCGACGAGTATAATGATTACATTGACGAGCAAGTGCTTTGGATTCGAAGTACGTCTCCAATTTGGGATACGGCAATTTGGCAAAAAAGCTTAGATCCGCGTCGTGCGTTGGAGGCCAGCATTTGGGGTGGAATATTTAAGACGGTGAAACGTGATGTCAGGAGCCATCCGTTGTTGTGGATTGGGGGTGTTTTGGTGTTTGCGCTGCTGATATTTGCTCGTCGGCGAGCCAAACCCGCGTTGCGCGAACTCGGAACACGAGCCGAGGTTGCGAGCATGCAACAGTTCCTTCCCACTGCCCAGGCGACTCTCTTGACGGTCCTGCTTACGATACCGACGGCCGGCTTTCTGACGTTCGTGGCCTGGAGGATGTCATCCGGT
>CAZISU010000063.1:0-12479 GCA_964541935.1 uncultured Planctomycetaceae bacterium
ACCGTCGACTTCATGCGGAAGTGCAGTAACTACCTGGATTCTAACGCATCGTCGCCGCATGTCTTCCTTGGTATTCCGGAAAACAAAGCGAGCGAGCAAGGGCCTGTGGGATTGATTGATGGCCGGTCGTGTCAAATAAAGACTGTCACGATAGTCGAGGAAGTTCCCTATTCTGAATACGAAACCACCAAGAGCCAGGGACGTGTGTTCGCCGAGGAAGAACACCGAGGGTACATTTTCTTCGCGATCAAGAAATGGCGAGATGTTCGTTTTGACAATATGACTGCGTGGGTGGAAGTACTGGTGCGAAAGAAGGCGAAACAGCCATGAATTCTCCCAATGTCATGAATATCACCGGCTAGATCGGATGCCGCAGGCACAGGAAGGGATGGCCTGACCTGGAGCCTCTTGCGGCTACGCCGCCCCGATAGACGAGCTATCGGGGCTACCCTTTTCGGCTTAGCAGGCGATTCATCCCGCCGTTTATTTCTCGACGAAATCGCGATCCAACCGCGTGAAGGTGATGTACTTGTAGCCGGCCCGTTCCCAGAGCACGCCCACGCTGCGATCTTTGAGGATTGACATATCGGAATAGGCGGCCGGTTCTTTTGCGATTGATCGTTCGTCGCCGAAGGTCTTGCCCTCGTCGTAGCTGATTCTCAACACGAGGTTGTTTCTGGCTGGACCTTTTGGGCCCGTCCAGAGGATGCGGTTGCGATCGTCGCCGTTGGCCGTGAGCGAGTAGCGTTCGATGGCACAGGCTACCGGCGAGACGCTGGCGCCGGGATAGGCTTTGGCCCATGATTTTCCGTCATCAGAGCTAACGGTTAGCCAGCGATGGCCCTTGTTCTGTTTGTTTTGGCGGATATCCATGAGGATCTTGCCGTCGGCCAGTTCGACCAGTTGGTTTTCGTCGCCGCCGTTGGGCAAGGGCGCCAGTTGGCCCCGCTGCCACGTCTTGCCGTGGTCGCTGCTCATGATAGCCAGGTTACGGTCGGGGCCGCGGTCGGTGGTGGAACCCCAGATGGGAGCCATGAGAATGCCTTCGCGAGTTTGGATTCCGCCGCCGGGGCCAGGGACGCTGGCGCGCCACTTGGGATCCTGCATGTCGCGGGCGACGGCTGTGAGGTCGATGGGGTCGGACCACGTCTTGGCGTCGTCGTCGCTGTAGCGGGCGAAGGTCATCATGTCGCGTTTTTGGGGACGTGATGTGACGCTGCTGCGCTGCGGTTCGCTGCGAATATAGATCACCCACACGCGTGATTGCTTGCTATCGACCAGCGTGCAAGGGTTAGCCGCCGACCAGAACTCGCCCGGGTCTTCCAGGATTACCATTTTCGACCAGGTTTTTCCGCCGTCGGCGCTGGTTTTGTAAACCAGGTCGATATCCTGTTTACCGAAGCCGGGATCGGCCAGGTTGTGTTTGCGTGCTTCGGCAAAGGCCACCAGTGTGCCGTTGGGCGTGACCTCAATGGCCGGGATGCGATATCCGGCGTAGCCGTCGGCGCCGGAGACGAAAACGTCGGAAGAAAGTGGCTGGCTGGCTTGTGACTGGCCGGCTTGCAGGGCGGTTGCCGTGCAAATGATCGCCGCCGAGAGCAGGACGAACGAGTGTGTAATAATCCCACGCCAAAATGTTAAAGCGGTCATTTTCATCTCCTCTTGTAGTTGGACTGACATTTATCAAAAACCGGTAATCATCCTACCCTCTCGTAAGGTCACATGCAATATTTGACGAAGAAGTAGCATTTGCGGTCATGGGCCGGACCATTAGGGAGTCTTGGCATCTGCTGCTTCGACAAATTTGCGGTCCAATCGCGTGAAGGTGATGAACTTGTATGCGGCTCGTTCCCAGAGCACGCCCACGCTGCGATCTTTGAGGATCGACATGTCGGAATAGGCGGACTTTTCTTTAGCGATTGATCGTTCGTCGCCGAAGGTCTTGCCCTCGTCGTAGCTGATTTTCAGTACGAGATTATTTCGCTTTGGGCCTTTGGGGCCGGTCCAGAGGATGCGGTTGCGGTCGTCGCCATTGGCTTTGAGCGAATATCGCTCGATGGCACAGGCTACCGGAGTGACGTTGAAACTGGGGTAGGCTTTGTTCCAGGTCTTTCCGTCGTCTGAACTGACGGTTAGCCAGCGATGGCCTTTCTTATGTTGGTTTTGGCGGATATCCATGAGGATTTTGCCGTCGGCCAGTTCGACCAGTTGGTTTTCGTTGCCACCGGGCGGCAAGGGCACGAGTTGTCCCCGCTGCCAGGTCTTGCCGTGGTCTTTGCTCGTGATGGACATGGTTAGGTTGGACCCACGACCGACGCTGGCGCCCCAGACCGGAACCATGAGCACGCCCGAGCGGGTTTGAATTCCGCCGCCGGGCCCCGCAACGCTGGCCATCCACGTGGGGTTATCCATATCACGAGCGACAGCCGTCATGTCGATGGGATCGGACCACGTCTTGGCGTCGTCGTCACTGTATCGCGCGAAGGTCATCATGTCGCGGGTTTTCGGGCGGGATGTGATGATGCTGCGCTGCGGTTCACTGCGGATATAGAACACCCACACTCGCGAGCGCCCGCGATCGACCAGCGTGCAAGCATTTGCAGCCGACCAGAGCTCGCCTGGATCTTCCAGGATTACCATTTTCGACCAGGTCTTTCCAGCGTCGCTGCTGGTTTTATAGACCAGATCGATATCCTGTTTGCCGCAACCTGGATCTCGCAAGGTGTATTTACGGGCTTCGGCAAAGGCCACCAAGGTGCCGTTGGGCGTGACTTCAATTGCGGGGATTCGATACCAGGCGTAGCTGTCGGTGCCGGAGACGAAAACGTCGGATGAAGTCGGTTCGCCGGCTTGCATGGCGGTTGCCGCGCAAATGATTGTCGCCGAGAACAGGACGAACGCGCGTGGAATAAGCCCACACCAAAGTGTTAAAGCAGTGATTTTTATCTCCTCTTATAGCTGGACTGAGCTTTCTGATATTCAACGGCAGAGGGTTGGAAAGCGGTCGAGGTTGAGCGAATCGGCGATTTATTGTAGCGTATCACGCGATATCAAGGCGTTTTGCAGGACAGCCGAGGGCGGCTGTGTTACATAAGCTGAGGCATACAGCCAAGGGCGACTGCACTACAAAACACGGCGAGTGCAGGCACAAGCGAACAGTGCGATGGCCAACAGCGCGATTGTCGACGGTTCGGGCACGGTGATGCGGAAGTCGGATATCGACTGCACAAACGGGGGATTCCTTTCAAAGGTCGAAAAACTGACACGAATGCCATCGACGTCCGACCAATTAACGCCTTCAAATTCCGAGAACGGCACCACGATAGTACCGGCTTCATCGCGTTCCACAGTGATGCTATCACTGGTATTGCCCGAGTCAGACATCACCATCATACGTACGCGCAAGGTGTGTGCAATTTGAGACAATGTCATCTCGAATTGGCTTTCGCTGCTGAGATCCAGGTTCAGCAATCTGAAGTTGTCCGCAGTACCGTACCAACTGATGGTGTAGGATCCGTAACTATTATTGGGTATCGTCAAGTCCAGGGAATCGTCGCCTGCCCCCACGGCGACCGACATGATTGAGGGTAGACCTTGGCCGAACTGTTCCATCTTCCGCACGCCGCCCACGACATGATCGGTCGGTAACGAGGTTTGCGTGTAAAAATTCGTTTGATAATTGGGCGAGGGATCGGCAAAAGAAAACGGCCCGACTTCGAAATCATCGATGATAATTTCGGCACAAGCCTGGGATGCTGTAAGAATCGCCACAAGTGTGAACAGGAAGAACGTGCGCGGGAGAATCCCACGCCAAAGTGCTGAAGCGGCCATTATCGAGCTCCTCGTGTAGCAGTATACTGACCCGGGTCGCGTTGAACACCGCAACTATACCAGGACAATCATTTCACCGAAGAAAGCTAAACTGACGATCAAAAACCATCCGACATCATACCCTCTCGAAGGGGCTAGTTCAATATCTGATCAAAAAGACACGTCCGTGTTGGGATTACTTGACTTCCCAAGCCCAGGCTGTACGGGCCGGGATTGTTATCTCTTCGTCTATGTGACGGGCTACGGTTGTTGGGGTTTCGCTGATGTTTGACGGGGATTTGGGCGACAGATGGGTCGCTTGGAACTGTTCACCCTCAAGTCCGTAATCGGCCAGGTCGAGTTTAACCCGCGCGGTGATGGGTTTATCGCTCACGTTTGTGGCGAAGAAGACGACGCGTTTTTCGCGGGGCAGGCGCCAGGTGCCGGTTTCCAGGGCCGGGTTCTCCACCCACCAGTTGGTGCGCCAACTCCAGTCGGCGCGGACGGACGGGATGTCGCCTTGCGGACGTGGCGGGCGGGCCATGCGTCCGGCGTGGAAGTAGCGTCGCAAGTGCCAACGCAGGCCGATGATTTGCTTGAGAAAGTCGGCGTTTTCTTTTTCGTCGATAATGTTGGGGGCGAACCAGCCGATCTGCTCGCCGTAGACCAACTGCTGGGCGGCCTTCATGCGCATGGCCAGGTTCTTCGTGGCACCGCCCCGATAGGCGCGGCCGAACATCTGGATCGAGCCGCCGTAGATGGCCCCGAAGGAGGGCACCTGGTCGTCGTATTGCCAGTGCCAGGTCAGGTAGCCGTCGAACCATTTTACGAACGGCTCGGCGTTGCATTCGGTGGTCAACATGCATTGGTCGGGCATTTTTTCGTGCAGGCGATCGAGGTATTGCCAGTATCCACCGGTCCACCAGTGCCCGCCGCCGGTGGGATGGCCGTGCGTGCGGTCGAAACACAGCACGGGCGTGGCGGCGGCGATCTGGTCGATGTAGACGCCGCGCGTGCCACACTCGTTCATCAACCGCAAGACGATTTCGCGGATCTTGTCCTGCCACAGTTTTGTGGTGGGACACATCACGCCCAGGCGGACCGGTTTGCCGTCGGATTGCTTGGAGCGATATTGTTCGGTGACGGGCTTGCCGTCTTCCTGCTTGGTCACGGCCGGCAAGGCCTTCGAGGTGAACTGGAAGTCTTCGCAGTCGCGGTCGTGGGTATCCCAAAGGCGGCCGTTGATATAGGGCATGACGTAGATGTTTTTGGATTGCAAGCGGCGGACGCCTGCGGCGAAACCTTTTACGGTGGGGAAGTAGTGTGGGTAGTCGTCGTCGAAGGGGATCTGGTGCCAGTTGTACCAATGCACGCCGACGGGCACGCCCATGGCCTGGGCGAATTTTTCCACGGCCGGGACGACCGTTTCCGGTTTTCCGGAGATCAGCAACCAAACTGGTAGTTCACGCATCCACTTGGGCGTGTCGCCGCGGCCTTCGATGGACAGTTCGGGATACCACTTGGCTTCCTTGACGACCCAATCGCGATAGGTCATCGAGGCGTCGAACCAGTCGCCCCGCATGAGCTGCCAAACGGCCAGTCCGGAGAGCTCGAAACGGTTGCCGGGCTGGTCCATCCATTCGACCGTATGGTCGTACTTCATCACCAACGAGCGGCTCGCGGGTCGGCTGTTGGCGAGGATCTTTTTGGTGCTGCCAAACGGGTCGTGCATTGAGAAGTACAAGCCCGTGGCTGGATTCGAGCCGTAGTAGGCCATGAGTTGCGTGCAGATCCAGCCGCCGGGGTACTTGCCGCCGAAGTTGAATTGGCCGCCGCAGGGATTTTGCTTAACTTCGCCCGCACCGCGGGGGAAGAGCACGGCCGACCGGCTACCCAGGTCGGCCAAGGCGATTTGCGGAAAGACCACGCGGCGGATCGTCCAGGTCTTCTTGTTTCTTTTGGCGGCGTCGAGGTTGAAATTCCAGGATATGCGGTTTTTTTCCGCGTCGAGCGTGCCGGTGGCTGTGGCGGCCATGTCGTCGGCGTCGGGGCCTAGTTGTTTTGCACCGGTCCATTTGAGGATGACCGTTTTGCCATCGGCCGGCGCGATTACTTCTACATGTTTCCAACCGCTGTCGGCCGCGAGCACGACTTCTTTGTTGCTGCCCGCCTGGCGGAGTCGGCACTCGAACAGCGGCAGCCAATCTTTGGCCAGCAGTTCACGTCCGACGTCCGTGTCGATCATGCTCGCCAGGTCGATGCCGCCTTGGTCGCGACAGAACGTTAGCACGAGGTCGCCGCAAGTGATTCGCGTGCAGGCCGAGGGCAGGCGTCCTTCCAGGACTTCCAACGCCTGCTTGAGCCGCCCCTGCCGTTGCAAGCCCAGTGCCCAGGCGATTTGCCACTTGAGTTTTTTCGCGCCTGCACCTTTTGCGGAAGCCAATCGCTGCCGGGCCTTTGCCAGACGGTCGCGGAGCCCGGCCACGGTGACGACGGCTTGGGCACGACCGGGACTTTGGCCGTCGATTTTCTGCACGGCGGTGGCAACATCGTCGGTCGAATCGATCAACAGCCAGGCCGCGTGTTTTCGTTCGTTGCCGTCCCACGTTTTCCAAGCCCGTTCGGGTTGGGCGTGGAGGTATGGGCCGTAGCCCTTGCCGTCGTGGATCGTAGCACTGTCGTTGAGCACGCCCAACACGTTATGGCCGTCGGTCAGAGCGGCCCAATTCTTGAAGCGTTGGGTTTTGTCATTTTTGAGCAGCTTGCCTTGCGAGAGTGGTTCGCCGCCGATCCAATTGGTCAGTTCTCCGCCCGTGGAGTGAATTTCGAGGAAATGGGCTTCTTTCCAGGGTTGCGGGTTGTCTTGAGAAATTGTTGCCCGCACGTGGACCAGCGGTAGGTCGTGACAATAGAACCAATCGTAAACGGCCGCCGGGCGACCGGGCGCCGCGGTGTTATTGTCCTTGCGGTAGGCGGCCGTAGTTCGCACGACGGTGGCGATCTCGTTTTGTGCGATCAGTCGGGCTGTGGCCTTGGGGTCAGCTGAGAGAAGAAAACCGCCGAGTTTTTTGGAGTGTAGTCGGTCGTGCCACTCGATTTGTTTTAGGGTCTTGCCCGTCTTGGGGAAGGAGATTTGTGCAGGCAACCCGCCGGAGCCGTTGAGGGCGTGGGTGATTTCGTAAGAACCGGTCTTTACGGTGCTGTCCCAGGTGGTTGCGTTTATGGCCGAGGGTGATTTGTCGTCGAAACGCAGGCGGATGGTCGTCGGCTCCGTCGAACTTAGGCGGCAGACAATCGTGCCAGTGACCTTGGTGACGGGGTTGAAGTCGGGGGCGGGGACAAACATGAAGGGAACAGGTTTCCCGTCGCTGGTTAAAGCCTGCACGGCGTCGGGCGTGACCGATTTGATTCCGCAGAGGGCGGCGGCTTCGGTCAGATCGACCTCGGCGAGGGCCAAGCCGTGGGCGGGCACGTCTTTGATCGAGAGCAGCACGGCGTTGCTCGGGTTGGGATCCGCCGTAGCGGCCGTGGCCGGAATAGCTGACGTGGCTAGCAGGAGGAGCGGCAGAAGGGCAAGTGCGCAAATTCGACGTGTCATGTCACTAGTGATGCGGGGGGGTGTTTTGGTGGGTGGGTGAGCCTAGTAGGCCGCGTCCGTGACGCAGCAGGGGATGCTTTTAAGATACCTATGACCGACGGTAATGGCAAGGTTCTCCCGAGTAAGGAACCTCAGTCGTGCCATTTATTCGGTGCTTTTTTCGGGCAGGAGATCTATTACCACCAGTTCAGGGCGGCAGAGGAAGCGTAGGCGGGGCGAGCCGTGGCGTTCCATGCCGACGCCACGCGAGACCAGCAGGCGGCCGCCGTGGGGTAGGTCCGTGATGCCGGATGCCCAACTTCTAGGCACCTTTGACATGGTCATGATTGGCCCCAGCGCAGGCAATTGCACCTGGCCGCCGTGGGTGTGGCCGGCCAAGAGCAGGTCGGCCGGAATTTGGCTCATGGCGTAGTCGGGCAAGTGGCCGAGCACGACGTGAAAAGGGGACGATTTTTCGGAGTCCGTGTCGGTTCGGTTGTCGACAGGTTTTGGCAACGTCAGATTCTGGTTGCGTGAATCGGACAAGGAGAGACAAGTCAGGCGGATACCGGCAACGTCGAAACTCTCGGTTGCACTGACGATGGTGACCGGCAGGCCGGCGAAGATCAACGGCCAAGGTGTAATCCTGTCGATGTTGCCTTGCACGGCGAAAACGCCCGCGGGGGCTTGCAGTTCGACGTCTTGCAATAGCCGGTTGGTTTCCTTGCTCAATGCGGCCCAGCGCTCGCGCCGCACTTGCAGATAGTCGCCGCCGAAGAGAATAATGTCGGGCTTTTCGGCCAACGCTAAGCGCAGGAACTCTTCCTCGTAAGCTGAGATATTGTCGGTTTGGAAGTCGGCGATGAAGACGATGCGAAGCGGGCGTTCGATTTTTGGGCTGGAAAAGGTAACGTGGGAAACCTCGAGCCAGTGAGGTTCGATAAAGAAGGCGTCGATCCCAGTGGCGACGACCAGCAATGCCGAGCAAAAAATGGCCAAGGCCGTTTTGGGAAGCCTGCCACGTAGCGCGACACTCGCGGCGACCAGCAATATGGGGAGGTAAATGAAAATTGCAAAAGATAGGTACGTTAAGGTGCAGAAACCGCCCGTTGTGAAGAGAGCGGCCGCAATGCTGCCGCCGATGCCAAGGGCCAGGGTGGCTATTATCAGTCTTTTCAGCGAGGGGCGCCTCGATAAAAACCACACCAGAGAGGCATTTAAACAGACCAGGATAATGTTATAGTAAACAATTCTCGCGGTCATCCAATCGGGCATGTGGTTCGCTCTTTTGATATACGGTGTCTGGGTTGTACGGTGTTGGGATTATACGGTGTTTGGGGGGTGACTAGGAACGTTCATTGGAATTCTACTACCGTTTGGGGAAAAGCGCCTAGCGATCGTACCGGGCGGCGGAGGAAATGTGGTGGAATTTCCAAGAATTCGGCCGTCCGTGCGAATATAGGGGTGTGAAAGTTTCAAACATGGGGGGAAGGGAGAAATAATGGCGACAAAATGTCCGATTTGTAATTTCGAAGGAACTCCGATCGTCGATCAGCAGGTGTCGGTGGCTGGTTGGGTGGTTTTCGCAGTGCTTCTTTTCCTTTGCATTCCGCTGTGTTGGATCCCGTTTGTGTCTTCCGGCCTGAAGGAAGATGTCTATCGATGTCCAAACTGCAACGCGAAAATCGGCACGGCATGATAAACAGTCGACTGTTGCCGCTTGCGCCGATATTTTCTTTGGCGGTGACGCTGGCCTATTCGGCCTGGTCGTTTTTGTTCCCAGCGGCCGATGGACATTTTCATGTAGATTGTGTCTGGCGCCGTTTGACCGGGTTGCCCTGTCCTTATTGCGGGTTCACGCGGAGCTTGACCAGCCTGTATGAAGGCAATATCGACCAAGCCTTTTTGTTCCAGCCATTCGCGCTGGTGTGGCTGGGTTTTTTGCTGTACCTGTCGGTTGTCTTCGTGCGACGAAGGCATCAGACGCCGCAGTTGATGAGCTCGGCCGAGTTGCAATTGTTCGCCGCGTTATTGGTGGCGTCCTGGGCGACGAAGTTGCTGGTGGGGGCGGCATATTATTGAGAGAATAGATAGCAACTACCGCGGCAAGTCGAAATCCTTGCTGGTGCTTCCGGCGCCGGATTCCACGGTGAAGGTCAGCTCCGATTTGTCGCCGTATTTGGGCGGCATGTACTGTACCCAGCCGGTCGCGCCACGTTCGACGCCGGGCGGAAGTGGTCGGTTGGGGTTGGTTTTTTTCTTGTAGAATGCCTCTATCTCGACGCGGTATTCACCCACGGCCACGCCGCCTTTGGAGTCGGCCGTGTATTGTCCGTCTTTGATCGGTGCCGCGGAGAGGGGAACCTGCTGGCCTTTCAGCGGCGTAAAACGGATGGTTCCTTGGGCGACTGGCTGCCCGTCGTAGGAGACGGTGCCGCTGACGGGCACACGTTCCAAGCGGCCGTCGTTACAGCCTCCGGCTGTGAAAATAACAGCAGCCAGACAAAAAGTGAGCAGAGCAGAGTGTTTTAATACGTCGGATAGTATTTCTATTTTCATGTGCATCTTCTCGCGCGGGGGCAAGCCCCGCCGCTAACATTGAATTCTACCCACTCTTAAAACTAATACGCATCGGGCAGGACGTCGCCCCCGGCTCGTGTTGTGAGCGCATCCAGCACATCGCGCGATATTTCCTCGTCGATGAATTGCACGCTGGCGTCGGCCATGGTGAAGTGGCAACCGCCGGGATGAAAGCTGGAGAAGCCGGCCGCGCGCATGCCGCCGGAATACCCGTTGGTGTCGGGCCACACGCCGCCGATTACGGTGTAGAGTCCGTTAATTCCGTCGCGGGTATCGGCCAGGTTCCAACAACTCCAGAAAAATCCTTCGTGCGTGCCGGGACCGGCGCCGGTGACCTCGCCGATTATGAGCGTTTGGCTGGTGCCGTCTGTGATGTCGCGGATGCGGCAGCCGCCATTGGCAGCCATCATGCCGCGGGCCGTGTCCAGGGTTCGCGGCCAGACGCGGTCGACGGTCCAATCGCGATGGTCGCCCACGCCGGCCATGTTTGCGTAGGCCGAATCGTCGAGGGGGTTCGGCTCCGAAGCATTTTCGCTTCCGGTGTTAACCCACTCGCCGCCCTGGGCGTCGCTGGGGCAAAGGTAGCCATTGATGATCTGGGCGTTGGCCAGGCGAGTTTGTCCGGCCCAGAAGTAGTGCGGGTCGTCGAAGTTAAACTGTTCGTAAACGGCCGTTTCTTCCATGAAGGGCAAGAGGAAAGCCGACCAACTGTACCAGTGTGGATCGCCCGTAGTGGGATCCAGGGTATACATGCCGGGCACGAAGGTGTTATGCGTGGTGTGGTAGTTGTGCAAGGCCAGACCAACTTGTTTGAAGTTATTGGCGCATTGGATCCGCCGCGCGGCCTCGCGGGCCGCCTGCACGGCCGGCAAAAGCAAGGCGATGAGGATGCCGATGATGGCGATTACCACCAGAAGTTCCACGAGCGTGAAACCGGCGACTGGTCCACGATTGGGACGTTGTCGGGAAATCATGATTTATTCCTTGCAATGACGAGTGTCTTTGACGAGCAGACTTACCACACGGGCCCCCGGCCGCCGATTCGACCGGGGGTGGCGATTACTTGGGCTCTTTAACGTAAACGTCGCAGGCAGGCAAGCGAAAACAACAGGCTCAGCACAATCGCCAGGCATCCCGGTTCCGGCACTGAGGCGCCCGTGCCGGACGTTTGCCAGTTGGTTGCCAGCAGCGTGGCGTCGATGTCGTCGACAACGCCGTCGCCGTTGAAGTCGCCGTCGCCCCAGCCGACATTGTCGCTTGACATCCAGTTGTCGGCCAGCGTGGCGGCGTCTGCGTCGTCGACTACGCCGTCCAGGTTGGCGTCGCCGGGCAGGCCAGTTTCGGTAACCGGCGCGTATGCACCGGGCATGATGCGAAGGTAATCGATTTCGGCATCGCCGCCCCAGACGCCGCTACCGTCGCCGAAGTACATAATTTCGGCACCATAGGTGTAGCCTCTAGCAAGCTTGTCGCCGATGAGCACGCCGTCGCGCCATACGCTGTACACGTCTTCTTCGGGATGCATTACCAGTCGGAAAACGTGGAAGTCATCGGAGTTGTTATTCTCGCCCAGGGCAAGGTTGTCGCCGTCGCTGCCGGCACCGCCCCAGCCTTGTCCGCCCGCGCCCACGGTCAAATAGGCGTCGGAATCGGTTCCGGTCGGGCTGCTGAAGATACAGAAGGCCACGTTGCTATCGACGTTTGAGTTGACTTTCAAGCTGACTTCGATCGTGTAGCCGTCCTGGGTGTTGGTTTTGCCCTCCCAAATGCCGCCGGGGGCCGTCGATTTGCAAAAGACCCCATCGACTGTCGAATCGTATGTGAGAGTACCGCCTGCAGGGGAAATCGACATGCTGCCGGCCCCTAGAATCTCGAAGTCATTCGTGCTGTTTGCGTCGAGGTCTTGGGTACTGGGGAGAACGTCCATTTCGTACTTCCAATCGAAATCGGTCGAGGCCTTTTGGGGCAAGGGGCCCGGCGGTTCATAAACCCATCCGTCGGGTCCGTATCCGCCACTGGTGTCGACGCGGATGTACTCGATCAGGCTTTGGCCTTCGGACTGAGTTCCGGTGCCCTGTCCCCACCAGTGTCTTGGAATTGCGTAGTTGTTAAGTCCTTTGAGGCTCTTGGCGACCAGTTCGCCATCTACCCAGACGTGGGTGTCACCCAGACCACTGTTAGGCGATTGGGCGATACGAACTTGATGGAAGCCATCGGTCATATCCTTTTGCACCAGAGTCGTGTCTAATTCGCCACTCTGCCCGGCATAGACAGCGTCGGCCGCGATGTTGATGTAGCTGTACTGGCCGGCCATGCCGTCGGAGACGATGCCCGTCAGCACGCCGGGATAGGCTGCCGCGCCGGGCTGGGTGACTTGCAGGCTGATCTCCACCGTCCAACCGTCGACCTCCATCAGGTCGTAGAGCCAAGCGAACATGCCGCCGCCGGAAACGTCGTAGCGGAGATGATCGCCTTCGACCGAGGTCGTGGGCGAGGCGGTCTCGGGCCAGAG
>CAZISU010000064.1:0-12469 GCA_964541935.1 uncultured Planctomycetaceae bacterium
AGTTTCACGATAGGCAAGTACTTTTGGCCACGATGGAAGCTGACTTCCAGCGTCAGTTCTGCACCGGGTTTGCCACGCACAAGTGCCCAGGGCCGAGCACATGGAGACCCGCGTGGCCAGTTTCGCGCCAGTGGCCGCCGTGTCGCGTCACGTGGCCAAGATATCGCAGGCGAGCGGTGAAAGTTTAGGCGAGCCATTATCGTGGCAAATCGCGGCAATAAACAGAAAATTCTACCTATACGCGGCAGACTTGCGTACGGTCACCAGTATCGCCGGCTACTACCGCAAGGTGTTCGTCTGGTGGACCGAGGGCCTGAACCTTAGTGAAGAAGGAGTCAAGGTATTTGATGCCGACTTTGGACGCATCGCCTTGCTCACGTGCTTCGACCTCAACTTCGATGAAGTCTGGCAAGAGGCCCAGCGGAAAGGAGCAGAAATTGTTTTCTGGCCCAGCGCCTACGGCGGAGGAATGCCCTTGAATGGCTATGCCATGATCCACAACTACTACGTGGTGGCGGTCGGCAATGGCAACATGATCGACATGTTCGGCAAAACGATTGAATCGGTCGAGCAGCCGTGCCCGAAGCAGTTCATCACCACGCTCGATCTCGACTTGACAATCGTTCATACGGACTTTACTCTCAAGAAGCTGGCGAAGCTGCTGCGGGAACATCCTGACGAAGTGGAATTGGTATCACACTTGAAGGTGGAGCAGTGGTACGTACTTCGCGCTGTCAAACCGGGTATGCGCGTGCGTGACCTGTGCAAGCAGTACCAGATCGAGACTCTGTAGGAGTTTCGCCAGCGCTCCCGCCAACAGATCAACAAAGCCCGCCAAAAAGGCACGAAAATATGAGCCCGCAATCACTACACAAGACAGCAGGTTGTTTTACAATTGTTCTGGCATTAGCCATATCATACGCCAACCTTGCTTCATCGCTTGCACAATCGCAGCAGAACGACGCGGCACCGCGGTTGCGATTGGCCAGGGGCGAAGACGGCAAGGTGACACTGGCGTTTGGTCCCCTTGCGGGCGCGGATGCCTATTGCATTCGGATTGCCGGGGAAGACGGCGGAGAAGAAAAAGTCGAGGTTGTCGAGAACGTCTCCGTCACCGACTATTCGGTTCACGGCCTGAAGAATGGACGCGACTATCGCTTTACGGTTCGCGCCGTGTTCGACGGCCGCAAGGGACCGTGGTCCAACGAACTCTCGGCGCGGCCGCTGGATCAGCCCGGCTGGGATACACTGGCCGAAGCGTTTGCGAGCAGCAACCCCACGCGAAGCATGAACCCCTTCACGTTTATCCACGGGAACGAATCCGAGTCGCAGTTGCGGGCCATTCTACGAGCTATCCATGCGGGCCGTTTCGAGGGCGTGCTGTTGCATCCGATCCACTACGAAGGCTATCTTGGCCCCCGGCAATGGGCCCAATGGAAGATCGTGTTCGACGAGGCGCACCGCCTGGGGCTGGCCGTGTGGCAGCAGGACGATCGCACGTATCCGTCGGGGTTCGCCGCCGGCCGGGTGGTTGCGGCCAATCCTGAATATGGCCGCACAATGCTGGTCGAGGCCGCTAAGCAAGTTTTGACCGGTCCACAAAAAAACTTTTCGCTCGACATTAGTTCGCTGCTGAAAGGACGCGACTTCCTGGTGGCCGTGACCGCTTATCCCCAAAACGGCGAACCGCTGGACCTGACCGGCCGCGTGGCGCGGGGCACGCTCGAGTGGGACGTGCCCGATGGACAGTGGACACTGTTCGTGGTCAAAGCGATCTGGCGAAAGAAGGGCCCGTATGCATTCACTACCGTCTACAGAAACCCCGTAACGGGCGTGCTCGATCCGCGCGAACCGTTTATCGACTTTATGAATCCGCACGCTACGGACGCCTTTATTGAGACGGTCTACCAGAGTGTTTACGACCGCTTCGCCGCTGAGTTCGGGCGGACCTTCAAGGGTTTCTTTACGGACGAAGCGCCGGTCGAGTTGTATCAATATACGCCGGATTTCCTCCAACGGTTCGAAAAAGCCAAGGGATATTCCATTCGCAAGTACCTGCCGTCGCTGTGGCACGATCTGGGCAAGCTCGACCGAAAGGTGCGGTACGACTATCGCGATTTCATCCGCGAGCAAAACGCGACGGTGTTTTTCGGCCGCTCGCGACAGTGGTGCCGGGATCACGGCGTGCAATTGATCGGACATGTGTTTGAAGACCACCAGCAGGACATGCGCCGCCTGGAATTTCTCGACGTTCCGGGCTTCGATGCAGTCGTGGGGCATTGGTACGTTCCCAACGGAGATGTGATCTGGAGAGAATCGAAGATGGCCAGTTCGGTGGCCCATTACGCCGGCTCCCGCAACGACGTGGCCATGGGCGAGATCTTCGCAGCCACGGGCTGGCGAACGGGCTTGACTGAAATGAAACGCATGATCGATTGGACGACCGTAATGGGAATCAATCAGATCGTGCCTTGCGGCCTGGACACCCAATCGCCGCCGGTCTGGGAGGTCACGCCCGATTTCTGGCTGCATGGTAAGAATCCGCAATGGCCGTTTTTTCCAGAGTATCAAGCTGCTGTCGACCGCATGACCATGCTCATGCGCGGCGGCCGTCATGTGGCGCCGGCCATCGTGCTGGACACCACGGAAAGTGAGTGGATGAGGGCGGGCACAGATCTTAGATGGAGTCATCCTGCCGCGGACGACCTGTGGCAAAGCTGCCGGGCCATGAGCCAGGCCCATGTTGATTTCGACCTGATACCGTATTACGTTTTTTCCGACACCGAGCGAACCGCCTTCGACGAGGGCCGCGTTCGTATCGGTAAAGAGGATTACCGTGCCGTGGTCCTGCCGGGCGTGGAATTCATTCCCGCAACTGTCGTCGAGCGATTAAGGGATTTCTACGACGCCGGCGGCATCGTGGTGGCCTTGGATCGTTTGCCCAGTGCATCGTGCAATGGCCAGGAGGACGAGCGGGTTCGCGCAGCCATCGAGGGAATCTGGGGCGACAGTGCGAGCAAACGGGGCCATTCGGCCGTGAAGAGCCACGACCAGGTGGGAGCGTACTTGCAAGGGCTGAACGTGCCCGACGTGCGAACGCCGTCGGGCCTGCAGCGGCTTTTGTATTGCCACCGGCAAATGCATGGCAAGGACCTGTATTTCTTCGACAATACCGGGCCGGACCCGATCGTGGCGGACGTCGAGCTGCACGGCGTTCGGGGTGTGCCCAATCTCTGGGACCCCGTCACGGGCCGGATCGTCCAGGCCCCAGCCTATTCCCTCCAGAAAGACATGCTGCAATTAAAGCTGAATCTTGGCGAGTACGAATCACTGTTCGTGGTCGTCGACCCCGATTCCCCCTCGTTGCCGCATGTGGAAAAAACCGATTTCGATCTTGCCCGACGCACGCCCGAGGGCCGTATTGTCCTGGAAACAACATCGGGCGGTTCCAAGCGGTCCGTGTGGTTCGATGCCAACGCAAGCCGTCGCGAGTCGCTGGCGAACGTTGCTGCGCCGCCCAAAGAAATGATTCTCCCAGGTCCGTGGGAAGCACGCAACGAAGTTGACGACGATCATCGGCTGTTCTCCACGGAAGTGCGATTGCCGCGCGATTGGCCTGCCGGATCACCTGCTCGCTTGGAACTCAAAGGAGCATCGCAGATCATTAGCGTGGAAGTGAACGGCCGACCGGTGGGACAACGGTTCTGCCCTCCATATTCGTTTGAGGTGGGTCGGAAGCTTCACTCCGGCATAAACTCCGTCAAAATCAAACGCATCGGACGATATTCATTTAAGGACGACCAGAGGGCTACCGCCCCCGCTCAACAAGCGATCCTCGTTCCGCGATCAGAAATCTTACTCGATAACCATTAATCTACCGTTCGTCTCAGGCATCGGACAAAATACACTATTTGCCATACCTTTCGCAGGGGTAAATTGAATCCCAGCCTCGCTGGCCGGAAATCAAGACATAGCTCACGAAGGTATGATTCTCTTAACCGTCGCAGCCCCACCTTGCGGCGAAGCCGCTTAGTCCAATCCTCTGCCGAATCGTTGCTCACTCGAAAAAGTTTTACATCGCTCATTCGTTCGCTCCTGCCCGTTTCGCTTCAGAAGGTGTATTCGGTTATTCATCGATGGCGTCCCTGCGAAGATTGCCAGCGTTTTCAGTTTTCTCCGCCGACTCGCTGACATTTTGCATGCCGATCTCCAAACAACGCTTCCATAACTTTACAAAAATGGTAAACCACCGAAAAGACACCCACTCTATCGGGTGCTATTGATTACCGTCTCATGTTTAGTAAAATTGAAGGAATATCATGAAGTTTCCGGGTGGGTAGATTATGCAAGCAATCATCGGTTGGGGGGTGAGCTTCTCAGTATCGCTGAAAGGGTGAGGTTATGCGTCGATGTTTTTCTGGGTTGAGCAATCGTTTGTTTGGGCAGAAGCATTTTCAACGGAGAAATAAAAAGCACAAGCCCATATCGCGACATGCGGCATTTACCCGGCGCCTGCGGTGCGAGCCGTTGGAAGATCGGCGAATGTTGTCGATCGTTAGCGGCCACATCACCGAAGACACGGTTTGGTCCGACACGTCTGAAGCGTATGAACTCGACGGTGATCTTTTCGTTGATGACGATGTCACCCTCACGCTTGGCGATGGCGTGTCGCTTCGCTCATTGGATGCATCCCATGACATCTTCATTGATGGCCGTCTGGAGGGAAGTTCGGCTTCGATTGAGCTATTACGTTGGGCCTACTATAGCGGGGACTCTTCTCAGTTGGTGGTCCGTAATGGTGGCGAGCTTTCGCTGGTGGGTGGCGGGGTTCATGGTCCCGGCAGGTTGCTCGTTCAGTCCGAAGGCCTGGCAGGGCTCTCTGACGTGGAGTTCGTCTACAGAGGATATAGTTCGGCCAATACTCTCAAGGGCACGCCTTATGTGGTGTACGAGTCGGACAGCTTGGGCACGATGGATGGCTGCACGGGCGATTGGGAATTGTCGCTTTCTTCGGACGTGACACTATCGAACAGTACAATCGGCTACGTGAATCTGACGGGCGGCACACCGGCGCTGACGGGGAACACGTTCACCGACGCGGCTCCGCTTCGTGTGACAGACCCGGACAACTGGAACGTTTCTGGCGTCAGTGGCAATACGTTCACGGCCGAGGATCCTGTCGTCCATGTTCAGGGGGGACTGGACGTGGACAAGACTTTCGAAGTCATTGACGGCCAGGTGAGCGTGTACCAGTTGACGGACGATCTGACAGTGGCGGCCGGTGCGACCCTCACTCTTGGCGATGGCGCAACGCTTCGCTCGCCGGATGCATACCATGACATCTTCATTGATGGCCGCCTGGAGGGAAGTTCGGCTTCGATTGAGCTGTTGTGTTGGGGTTTCTATGACGGGAGCTATTCTGAACTGCTGGTCCGTAATGGCGGCGAGCTTTCGTTGGTGGGCGGCGGGGTCTATGGTCCGGGAAGGTTGCTCGTTCAGTCTGAAGGCCAGGCGGATTTCTCTGGCGTGGAGTTCGTCTACAGAGGATATAGTTCGGCCAATACTCTCAAGGGCACGCCTTATGTGGATTATCTGCCGGGTTCGAGCGGGACGATATCGAACGCCACGGGGGATTGGGATCTGCAGATTGCCGAGGCATCGGTCTCAGCAGCCGACAGTTCAATATTGACGCTGACGCTCTCTTCTGATGCGACGGTGACCGACAGCGAAATCGGCTACGTGAATCTGACGGTCGGCACACCGACACTGACGGGCAATACGTTCACGGATGCGATGCCGTTGCGAACGGGTGACCCGGACAACTGGAACGTTTCGGGCATCAGCGGCAACACATTCACTGCTGAGGATCCAGTTATTGGGATTAGCGGAACGCTGGACAGCGACAAAACGTTTGCCATCGTCGACGGTCTTTCGGCGTACCAAATGACAAGTTCCTTGACGATTGCTGCTGACGCGACATTAACACTTGGCGATGGCGTAACGCTCATCGCGGATTATTATGGACGCTATATAAATGTTGACGGTCGCCTGGAAGGAATAAATGCGGATATTGAACTCACATACAACCGGAAAGCAGGATACCGCAACGAGTTTCAAGTTCATAGCGGTGGCGAATTGGATCTGGACGGTGGCGTAGTACGAGGTCCAGGGCTGGTAATCGTTCAAGAGGGAGGGATAGCGGACTTTTCAGGTGTGGAATTCGAGCATATTAACGGAGGAGAATATTACTATACCGGCAGTCCAAAGGTGTTCTATGAAGCAGGTTCGTCGGGAACGATCAGCAATAGCACGGGCCAGTGGGGTCTAGATATCTCTGACGAAAATCCGGTCGTCCATAACAACGACTTCACCAACGTTCTGGTCTACCTCTCCGGCAATCCCTGGGACACACTCAACCTTCGCGGCAATTATTGGGGCACTACCGACCCGGCAACTATTGCGGGGATGATAACTGATCATGAGGATGATGCTACACGCCCTTGGAGCGATGTGCGAGGGGCGTTAACAGTTTCACCATTGTTGACCGATTCGTTCTATATCGTCGACCACGAACGCTACGACACTTTCTCGCAGGCTTGGAACGATTGCGTCGAGGTGCGGTTTAACAGGGCGGTCGATGCGGCGACATTTACCACGGATGATGTTGAACTCGTCGGGCCGAACGGGGCGTATGAGGTTACGAGTGTCGAGCAAGTTTCTGAAAAAGTCTATCGGATCAATTTCCCGCCAATCGACCGGATGGGAATCTATCGGCTGACCATCTCCAGCGATATCGCCGACGTGGACGGGAACCAATTGGACCAGAATCTCAATGGCACGGCGGGCGAGGCGGAGGACGGGTATTTTGCGGAGTTCGTGTGCGATTTGACTTGCCCGAGCGTGGTGCGACATGTGCCGGGCGGGGATATTGCCGGTACGGTCGAGTACGTGGATATCACCTTTAGCGACACGATCGCCCCGCGAAGTTTCGAGCCCAATGATGCGGCGGCTACCTCGCCCAGCGGAGCGGCGGTCGGCGTTACGTCTGTCGAGCGAGTGACCGATTCGATTTTCCGCATTCACCTTGACATGCCCGGCGAGTTCGGCCAGTTTGAATTTTATGTCGGACCTGATATTACAGACGATACGGGCAACCCGCTGGATATCGACGGCGACCACACCGGCGGCGAGCCGGAGGATGTCTATGTCGGAACCTTTAATCTGGTCGACGTTGATCTGAAAGTAGTTAATTTGGCTGTAACGAGCGATACGTTCGAGGTCGCTCGCGTTATGACTGTCGCTTGGCAAGGACAGAACACGGCGGATTTCGAACTGCTGGGAGACTGGACAGACGCGGCCTATCTGTCGCAAGACGCGGCGTGGGATATCGACGATATTCTTATCGCAACGCTGGAACACACGGGCGGCCTGGCTGCCAGCCAGGCATATTCGGCCTCGATCGACGTGCCTATCCCGTCGGTTATGCCCGGCGAATACTATGTGCTTGTCCGGGCCGACCTGGCGAATCGCGAAAAGGAAACAAGCGAAGGAAACAATATCGCTGTTTCTGACGCACTGTCCATCACTATTCATACGCTAACCGCCGACGCTAACCCGATCACCGACACCTTCACCGCAACGGATCGGGCAAACGTCTATGCCGCGCACGTGGAAGTCGGCGAAGCGTTGCGGGTGGTTCTCGACGCCGACGGCGGACGGAACGAACTGTATGTCGGCTACGGGCGTATCCCAAGCCGTCAAGACTACGATGCTCGGATTATCCCGAACAGTGCGGATACAAACCTAATCGCTCCCGGCACATTCAATAGCAGTAATTACTACATAATGGCCTACGGTTCCAGTCCAGTGGAGGTCAGCTATTCACTTTCGGCCGAAGGAATCAGGCTGGCTGTGATCGACTGGACTCCGGACGAGGTAGGCAATGCGGCCGAGACGCTGCTTTCGATCAACGGTTATGGGTTCTCGCCCGGCATGTCGGTGGAACTGATTAACACGGGCGGGTCATCGATCGCGGCCGATTGGGTAACTGTGTTGTCGACCGATTCGCTCGAAGCGACGTTCACTGAAGGATAGCTTTCGCCGGGAACTTATGACCTTCGCGTTATCCGACCTACCGATGGCGAAACAGTCGTTAAGACCGACGTGATTACCGTCTTCGCCGGTGGCGAGGCGGTGTTGGAAACAACTCTTTCCGCACCCAGCGGATTGCGGTCCCGTCAACTCGCCACGATTTGGGTGGAATATAGCAACACGGGCACGATTGCAATGACCGCCCCGCTTCTGGTACTCGATGCCGAGCAAAACGGCAACCATGGTGCCTGGCTCACGTTGGACGAGTCGCTCCGGCAAAACAGTTTCTGGACTTCCGCCGTTCCGCATGGCGTCGGCCACAGTGTACAGTTCCTTGCCTGCGGCAACACGCCGGGCATCTTGCAGCCGGGCGAAACGGTCCGCATGCCCATCTATTATGTAGGCTGGCAAGGCGGCTTGAACATGTCGACCACCATCAACTTCACCCTCGGTGTTTTAACCGACGACGACACGTCGCCTGCCGATTGGTCGGCTATGGAGGAAACGCTACGGCCCGACGAGATGGCGGAGGAGGCGTGGACGTCAATTTTCGCGGCGTTTACCGCGGAGGTTGGCAACACCTGGGGCGACTATGTCTCGATGCTCAGCGAAAACGCGGTCTATCTGCGGCGATTGGGCGAGACGGTGACAGACGTATCGGAGTTGATGGCCTTCGAATTGGCCCAGGCACAGGGCTATTCGATCGTGGGGACGCTGGCCGGTGGGACCGACGCGGTCGCTTCGGGGCCGGGGCTCGACATTGTGTTCTCGCGATCGTACTCCGAGTCGATTGTCAGCCGTTACGAACTCGGATCGTTCGGCTACGGCTGGACAAACAACTGGGACATGTCGTTTTCGACCCGCGACGACGGCACCGTCGAAATTAACTATCCGGGCGGTTCGAAGCGGATTTTCCAACCGAACGTACGCGGCGGTTACCTGGCCCGGCCGGGCGATAACGGCACGTTGACCGATCGTAGCGGGGGCGGATACCTGCTCCGCGAGCTTGGCGGCTCGCTTTACGCATTCACCGCCGACGGCAAGCTCGATTATGTCGAAGACACTAACGACAACCGCATCACCTGCGGCAACGACCTGGGACGCCTGGTAACGCTTACCCATTCCAATGGGATCGCCTCCGTTACGATCGCCTACAACGCGGCCGGGCGGATCAGCTCGGTTACCGACCAGGACGACCGTGCGACGGCTTATACGTATGACGAGTCCGGCGAACACCTGCTCGGAGTCACCGGCTACGATGGCCTGGGCGTCGGCTACACCTACAACGACGGTCACGCTCTGACCGAGATCGCTTACGCCGACGGGACTCATACGTTCTACGAGTATAACGAGCTCGGCCAATTGGATGCCATGCACGCAGACGATGGTGCGGGTCGGGTTGAGATAGCCCGTGGCGAGGGCGGCCTCGTTACCATGACCGACACGCTCGGCGGACAGACCGATTACTACTTCAATCACAACAGTGCGATCGAGAAGACCGTCGATTCCTTGGATCGGGCCGTCGAGATGGACTACGACTCGTTGGGCAACATGACCCGCATATCCGACCCGCTGGGCCGTTCGACCACCTACGCTTACGACAAACTCGGCAACGTTGCCCGTTCCACAAACGCCCTGGGGCTCTCGACGCAGTTTTCATACACCCGCCAGTTAAACCAGCTCGATCTATTGACCGATGCCGTCGGAAACGTGACCGACTACGATTATGACGAGCACGGCAACCTGCTTTCAATCACCTATGCCGACAACTCATTGGAACGTTGGGGATACGACGACTCGGGCAACGTTGATGAATGGATCAACCGCCGGGGGCAGTCGGTGCAATACACGCTCGACGACGAAGGCCGCGTGGTTAAGCGGGAATACGGCCTCGATACCCCTGCCGACTCAACGGATGACAAGACTGTTACCTTTACCTACGACACACGTGGCAACCTGACCGAATCGGACGACCCGACCGGTACGACCATGTTTACATATGACGGCAACGACTACCTGACCCGAATCGACAACCCCGACAGCCGTTTTCTGGAATACTCATACGACACGGCCGGACGCCGCCAGAGCATGACCGACGAGCTGGGGCACCAGGCCAACTACGGCTATGACTCGCTGGGGCGACTCTGGCAACTGACCGACGAAAACGCTGCGGTGATCGTCACCTATTCGTACGACGAGCTAAGCCGCTTGAGCCGGACCGACAAGGGCAACGGAACTTACACGACGTACGCTTACGACGTGGCCGGACAACTGACGAGCCTGCTGAATCATGCAGCGGACGACTCCGTTACCTCGATGTTCGAATATACATACGATGCGGCCGGTCTGCGAGCCTCGATGACCACGCTCGACGGATCCTGGGCCTACAAGTACGACGCTATCGGGCAACTAACCCAAGCCGACTTCGTGCCCGTCGACGGCTCGACGCTTCCGGCCCAGGGCATCGCCTACGAATACGACTCGCTCGGCAACCGCATCAACACCGCAATCAACGGCGTGGAGACCACGTACACCTCGAACGAATTGAACCAGTATACGCAGGTCGGCGACACGACTTACGTCTACGACGCCGACGGGAATCTCGTCCAAGAAATCTCGCCCGCGGGAACAACGGCCTACACCTACAACGCGGACAATAAGCTTGTCGCGGTCGTCATGCCCGACAACAGCGTCTATGAGTACACATATGATGCCTTCGGCAACCGGGTGGCGGTCAGCGTCGACGGGGTCGTGACCGAATACGTAATCGATCCCACCGGGCTAGGTAACGTCGTCGGCCAATACAACGGCACAACCGATGCCTGGCAGACCGGCTACACCCACGGCATCGGACTAGTCAATCAGACAACCGCGGCCAGTTCGTACTTCTACGACTTCGACGCCCTCGGCTCCACCGCCGCAATGACCGACGCCCTAGGCACGGCCGTCAACACCTACGCTTACCTCCCCTTCGGCGGCGAACTCGCCTGGACCGAAACGGTTGCAAATGATTTTCAGTTCGTCGGGCAGTGGGGCGTGATGAATGAGGACAACGGGCTGGAGTTCATGCGGGCAAGGTTTTACGATTCCACGCTCGCTCAGTTTATGAGTCAAGATCCATTGGGGCTTAATGGCGGCCAAATCAACCTATATACCTATGCCACGAATTCGCCCACCCAATTTAACGACCCCACAGGTCTGATGATAACCGAACTCACCCTCGGCGTTACAATTGTCGGAGCTTACATTGTAAATCAGATTGCGGTAGCGGGGGTGCAGTTTATCAATTCTCCGATAGGCCAGATTGTTGGCGGGCACGTAGGAGGATATGGGAATCCATCGTTGCCGTCAAACTTATACGAAATGGCGGGGCAACTGACACATCATTTAGAAGAGGTTGGCGAGGTCGCCAACTGGTTCATGTGGAACTTAGTCGAAAGTTTGAAAACATCGTGGGAAGGATGGCGGTTGATTTCTGAACTGATCATTGACGCTATTGCCAGCGTCGAATGGCGGCCAGAAGATGGCTGGGACTACGCTACCAGTTTCCGCGGTCTTCTCGGCTCACTCATTCCCCCGGCGATTCTCACGGGTCTGGACCTGATCCGCATCAACCCCGTCCGTTCCGTCGACCCCAACGACAAGCTCGGCCCCGCCGGCTATGGCGACGACAATTTCATCGCCGTGGATGTCGACCAGTCGATGCCCATGCCGTACACCATCCGCTTCGAGAACAAGGCCGACGCCACGGCACCCGCACAGTGGATTCGGGTTACCGATACGTTTGATGAAGACCTCGACTTGACGACCTTCGAACTGACCGAGTTCATGCTCGGCGGCGAGATTTTCGTCATCCCCGCCGGACTGGATTCGTATCAGGCACAGCTTGAGCGGACCATCGAAGGCAACGATTTGGTTATCGACGTCGATATCACGCTCGACTGGGAGACGCGGACCCTTTCGTCCAGCTTCATGGCACTCGACCCGCTGAGCGGCTGGATGCCCGAGAATCCGTTGGTCGGGCTGCTCTACCCCAACGACGAGTTCGGCCGCGGTAACGGCTCGGTCAGCTACGTGGTCGACACGCTTGCCGGCTTGCCTTCGGGCAGGCGGATCGAAAACGAAGCCCGCATCTACTTCGACTTCAACGACCCCATCGACACGCCTCTGGTTGTAAACACCATCGACGCCGCCGGTCCAACCAGCTACGTTAACCCGCTACCCGCAACCGTCACGAAACTAACATTCCCGGTCTCCTGGATAAGCGCAGACGACGACGGTGGCTCGGGTATCGCCAGCCACGACATCTACGTCTCTGCCGACGACGGCCCTTTCGAACTATGGCTTGACGACACGACCGACACTTCCGCCACCTTCA
>CAZISU010000065.1:0-12467 GCA_964541935.1 uncultured Planctomycetaceae bacterium
GAACTGGCCGAGCGGCTATATGCGGGCATGACGGCCTCGGTGGCTGCGACCAAGCTGATGCCGCTGGGCAAATTGTGCTGGCGAAAAGTCGAGGTCTTGATGCCGGCGAAGATCGACACAAAACACGACAAGGGCAAGAACTTGGCAATCGTGGCCGACCCGAAGGCCAAGGACCAAGAGCGAGTATGGGCCGCCTCGCGGATCGCCTGCGGCGAGCGGCTGGCCAAGCCGATCGAGCTTTGCTCGCTGCAGATTGGCGACGTGCATATCGTACATCTGCCGGGCGAGCCGATGTTGGAGTTCCAGATGTACGCGCAAAGGACACTGCCCGAGAAGTTCGTGGCGGTGGCGGGCTACGGAATGGGTACGCCTTGCTACATTTGCACCGAAGCGTCGTTCAAGGAAGGCGGCTACGAGCCGGGGGCTTCGGCCGTGCAACCGCAGTCGGAAGGGCTGCTGAAGACGGCGATTCGGGGGATGCTGGGGGTGGAGAAGGCGGGAACGAAATAGGCCGTGGGGTGCTCACCGGCACGTTTATGCAGAACACTAATATCCGCTAATCAACACTAATAAGAACAAGTGGGTTGCGCAAATTAGTGGCGATTAGTGTTTAGCTTTTTTAGCCACTGTTGATACTGGGGAGATTTGACGTATTCGGCGTATTCTGGGATTTGCGTTAAGTCTTCAAATTCGATTTGAAATTGTTGCTCAAGCTGGTCGAGTAGGCGGTTTGTTTCATCGAAGTTTTTTTCAGCAAGAGATACTTCGACGAGCCCCCAGTAGGGACCAATCAATGTCGGCTCCGCCTGAATAGCTTCACTCATCAGGCGGCGTGCGGTTTGAGGGTCGCCCTTAATGTTATGGATTCTTCCTTGCAAACACCGTAAGTATGGATCGCCGCCAATCGCTTTTTCCATCTGCTGACAACAATCTATGGTTTTGCCGTAATCCTTATTGAGAAGATGATAGTCGAGTGACATTAAGGTTAGACAAGAATCATTGGGGTGGAATTTTCGGAATTCGTCTATTGCTGCCAGATGCCTAAGATCATCACCCGAGGCCGCAGCAGCCTGTAAATTCAACAATAAGAAGAATTTATCCTTCTTCATTGATGGCGGAAGGCTATCATATATAGATGGTACTTGGCTGTGATTGCCACTTAGAATTGCGGCTAACATACTTTCCATCTTCGGCGAGTTTTTAACGTATTCGTTCTCTCTGTTCGTCAGCTTGGCCAAAACCGACCGAGATTCGTTTGCCACCAGGGACAGGTATTCTCTGCGCAACGTCTTTGACATTAGCTCGGAGGATAAATAAATATAAACATCTACTGCCTTGACTTCAGCCTTGGGCCCTCGGACTACGATCCATTCATGGTAATTAAGTCCGCTATCGTTACCCAACAGACGAAAGCGAACTCGCATCTGGTTATCCACATCGACAGCACGTAAAAAATCATAGCTACCACCAGCAGATACTGGCCGGAAAATCGCCGCGGCAAGGCTTCCGCGATTTTCTTCGAAAACCTTACACTCTTTGATGAATTTTTTTCGAAGATCTGCGACGTCGTGAATGCCGCCGGTGGCCGATTCGAGCATTGCACCGAAGTCAATAGTTGCATTGAAGGCATCTTGATCGCCCTCAATTGCAGCTCGTTCGAACCGCGCGGCCCAGTCCCGGCACTCCTGCTCGGTGGGTTTTTGACCGATTTTAGCAGCAGTTGATTTTACGGGCTCGGCGTTTTTGGGGGATGTGGTAGGTGCGGGTTGATTTGAATTTCCGCAGCCGGCCAGGGTGAGTGGGAAGAGGATTGACGCTGCCCAGAAGATGGCGGGCGAGAGATTGGAACTTCGCATAACTGCTCCTTGATTGATGGGATGTGTGGGGTGCTGATGCACATGACTTTAGTACCCCGGCCCGGTACGTGCAGCAAGCCACCTTTTACAACCGCCGCAAGCGGCAGGGCTAACAGTCTGTGGGGCTTTCGCGCCAGATAACATAGGGGCACACCCAGCAGATTAGTAATATATCATCTCGGACTGATACACTCAACCACAGTCGGAAGGACTGCTGAAGACGGGAATGAGGGGGAGTGGATTGAGGGTCTAGAAGTGTACGGGACTGATACTGGGCAGATTTGTCGTTTGAAATGTGCAAAAAAAGCAGAGCGAAACTAACCGGCCGCAGGCGGCTCGGCTAACAAAGTTATCAACATTTGACTTTTTCAAGGGGCTCAAACAGTCGAAATAATTGGGACGTTCAGCCATCACGCGGAGCGTGATGAGTACAAACTGGATATCAGTGCCATTTGCCATTCTTGCCGCTTCTATCCCGCAAGAAACCGGTTATAACGATTTTCCGGATAGGTTAGAACTAAAACCTCCTCGATAGGTCGGTGAAGGTTTCATTCGCACAAGAAATAATTCTAACCTTTCTAAGACCTATGAAATGCACAATATTTGAGCGGTCGCGGGTCTGACGAAATGCGGGCAGCACGAGGGGCCTCACATGGCAACACCTAGCAGGCGTTGCCTGACCTCGAAAAGCCAGGAAAAAGGGATGCGGCCAAATCAGTTAAGCCGCCGAAGTTGTGTTGTACCCGGGATAGCGGTTTTCGTTGCGATAACCTCTGCCGCGGTGCCGGTTGCATTATCGTCGGCCGGTTATGACACGCATTGGGCAGCGATTCCGTCTCTTGCGGGCGTGCTTGTGACGCTACTAATTCTTTTTTTCTGGACCTTGTCGACCAAACGTGAACTGCGGCTGCTGGCCTCGCGATTTGATGCCGCATCGGAGACGGCCCGAGAATATATCTGGGAAATCGACTGTGCGGGTCGCTTGGTTTTTCTGACAAAACGAGCCGAATATGTTTTCGGTCTCAAACTCGATGAGTTGCTGGGCGAAAGTCTGCATGAGTTTATGCCCGAGGACGAAGCCGTC
Organism: uncultured Planctomycetaceae bacterium; assembly: GCA_964541935.1. GTDB lineage: Bacteria > Planctomycetota > Planctomycetia > Pirellulales > Thermoguttaceae > JAFGTN01. The sequence continues at coordinate 2,941 of CAZISU010000065.1, forward strand.
AGAATGCGCTATTGGTTTTCGGGTTTACTGAACGCGCCCAAGCCTTTCTCCGAAGTCGAATTCCGCAGCGTTCATCCCTATAGCGGCGTGCGATGGCAACAACTCAGCGGCGTGCCGATCCTCGACCGGTCGGGGAAGTTGATCGGATTGCGTGGGGTGGGCATGGACATTACCGACCGAAAACTGGTGGAAGGGGCTCAGCAGGAATACCTGGAACTGCTGCAGACACTCTTGGACACAATACCAAGCGCCATTTTCTATAAAGATCTGGAAGGGCGTTACCTGGGTTGCAACGAGACGTTGATCCGCTGGCTGGGGCGTAGCCGCGAGCAGATCATGGGCCGAACGGACCACCAGCTTTACCCTGGGGATTTGGCCGACACTTATCGCAAGGTAGATCAGCAGCTTCTTCTCGATCCGGGCCGTCAACGCTACGAATCGGAATTCGGCAACATTGACGGCGCCCGTCGTACTGCACTTTTCCACACCGCAACATTCCGCGACGCCAAGGGACAAGTAGCGGGGCTGGTGAGCGTGGTTACCGACATTACCGATCGCAAGAAGAGCGAGAAAGAGCTGCTGGCTGCCAAGCGTGCGGCCGAAACGGCCAGCCATGCCAAGGATGAATTCATCGCCAACATGAGCCATGAAATTCGCACGCCCTTGACCGCCATCCTGGGTTTCTCCGACGTTCTGCTGGAGAATCTGACCGAGTCGGAAAACTTCCGCGCCGCCAAAACCATCAAACGTAACGGTTTGCATCTGCTTGAGATCGTCAGCGACATACTCGATATATCCAAAATTCAGGCGGGCAAACTTCACGTCGAGCGGGTTCCCTGTTCGCCCTTGCAGATTATGGCCGAGATTTCGTCGTTGATGAGTATCCGCGCCGAAGCGAAGGGGTTGCCACTTAGCGTTCGGCAAGAAGGTCCGCTGCCGGAAGCAATCCTCACGGACACGAACCGCCTCCGCCAGATCATGGTCAATCTGATCGGCAACGCCATCAAGTTCACCGAAACCGGGTGCATCGATGTCGTGGTCAGATGCCTCAAAAGCGATAGTCCCGGCAAAACCACGAAACTGGAGTTCGAGGTTATCGACACCGGCATCGGTATGTCGAGCGAACAAATAGATAATGTTTTCGAACCGTTCACGCAGGGCGATTCTTCGGCCACGCGCAAGCACGGCGGCACCGGGCTGGGCCTGATTATCAGCTACCGGCTCGCTCAAATTCTCGGCGGCGACGTCAGTGTCAGCAGCTCGCTGGGCAACGGGTGTAGATTCCGCGCAACCATCGACACGGGCGTCTCGGACGACGTGCGAATGATCGAGCCGGAAGAGGCAAGCGACGAAGATATCGAACTGCCGACAAACATAGATTCTGAAGCCTGCACCGCGATCAAGCTGGATTGCCGCATCTTGCTGGTCGAAGACGGGCCCGACAATCAACGGCTGATTTCGTTCCTGCTTCGCAAGGCCGGAGCCAAAGTGGAAATCGCCGTCAACGGGCTGGAAGGCCTGAAGATGGCCATGCCCGAACTGCACCCAGCGAAAATGAACACTTCGGAGGCAGGCAACGGCAAGCAAGACCCGCTTGGCGAGAGTTCTTTAGACGAGAGTTTTTCGGAGGAAGTGTCTCCCGTCTCGGGCTCGAATCCGCATGAAGCATTTGACGTAATTTTAATGGACATGCAAATGCCCATCATGGACGGGCAACAAGCGACGCGACGCCTTCGGCAGGCAAACTATCTGGGACCGATTATCGGTATCTCGGCACACACGACGACCGACGCCGCGGAAACCGCTCTAGAAGCTGGCTGCGACGACTTCCTCTGCAAGCCGGTCGACCGCAACAGGCTGCTAAGCTCGGTTGCCCACCATCTTGCCTGTCGAGCCGTCGGGCAGCAATAGGTGTGAGGGAGCGAATCAAAGGCCCACTTTTCGCAGGGCCTTGGAGAGCGAGATCTTGCCGTTACCGTTGCCATTTCCATTGCCCTTGTGACCGGAAGTTCGTCGCTCTTGCCGCAAAGCGGTGGTCATGATCCGGTCGTTCTGATTTTCATCCGCCGGCATGAGCTTTTCCGCGGCGAGGCGTGACGAGTGGCCGTTGATACGGGATTCCGAGGCGGCTTCTGCGTCAGCCGTTTGCGTGCGGTGCGTATGAACGCCCGTTCGACCATCCACCGTCAGCAGCAGCACACCGAAACCGGCCAAGAGGCCGCCGAACATGCCCATGAGGGCAATCGTGGCGCGTCCCGGGCCCAGCGGTTTGGAACCCGTGTCGGGAGTCCCGATCCGCGAGATCAGACTGACGGCATCGGCACTGGCCTTGCTGGCCCTGGCCTGCGAAAGGTTACGCTCGGACTGTTCGAGCAGTGCGGAGCGATGTGTTGTTTCGGCCACCAGGTTCGAATAGGTAGCACGCACGCCGGCCAATTTTACCATACGATCTTCAGTGCTATCGAGCCGTTCGTTCAGCAAAGCGATACGATCGGTGTTCATTTGGATTTCGGAAGCCAATCCGCGAGTCGCTATGGCCAATTCGTTGTGCAGATGAAGGCCGATTTCCTTTTCCGCGTCGACGGACGCCATTACGGCCGGATGGGTATCCAACATGCTGCCGCGGAGCTTGGCGGTTTCCAACTGGGCATCGACCAGCCCGTCCTTCAAGCGTCTGAGCGATGGCTGGGTTTCGAACAGTCGGTTGGGAGCGGCCATTAGCCGGCCGGGATCTTTCTGGGCGGCCTTGAGGACGTCCAGCAGTTCTTCGTTGGCTTGCTTGAGTGCTTGGGCCTCGCGCAGTTCGGTGCGAATATCCGAAGTGGAACCTCGCAGCGCGCCTTCGCCCGAGGTACTGCCGCTGAGCACGCGCAGCTCGCCAAGATCGCTGCCCACTTTCCGCTCGATTTCGGAGAGCTTGGCCGTCGAGTGTTCGAGATCGGCGCGGGCCAGCATCGTCGCTTTAACGAGTTCGGATTCCATGCTGCGGGCCTTGATGTCGCGGATCTCCTTGAGCTTTGTCTGAAGCTGATTGCAGACGGCTTCGGTCAGGGCAACGGATCGCTGGCGGTCTTGTTCTCGACCGTAAGGTAGAAGATCTCGGTGGTGCCGAACTCGGCGCCCTTGGGAGGCGTGACCTCGATCGACCTTTGCAAGGTGTCTATATCGGAATCGCTGGGCCAAACGGAATCCGTCTGGTGATCGGCATCAGGGCCGACCTCCGCCAAGGCGGCCTTCAATACGGGACGACTTCGAGCCACTTCAAGTATAGTCTCCTGAAGAGTTTTAATCTGATCGACGTGATTGAACTGACCCGAGCCATCACCGTTGGTGACGGCCGCGTTACGCACGATCAGTGCTTGCGAGGCAGCCCACGTGTCAGGTCGGACCACGGCGTAGAGCATGGCAATGGCGCCTACTACCAGCACGGGGCCCAGCCAATGCCAGGGGTGCGCGCGAAGGATGCCGAGGAGATGAACGGGGCTCAGCATATTTCTGTCGTTAGTGCTCATCATGGTGCTCCTGAAGACGAATGTTCTGATTGTGTCAATCGTGGAGGTCATCTGTTGTATGCGGACGGGAACTCCTAAGCTGACGGCTTGGGACGTTTCCGATGAGGGCTTACTACTGCAAACCTGATGCCAACGCGACCGCGGACCGTGCAAGATCCCCCGAGATTTGCGTAAGTGCATTGATAACATGGAATTCCCGGCCCGAGAGGCCAGCGAATCTCGCTTTAATTCGCGGCGATTTGGCCGGATGTTGAGCAAATGCAACATGGCGGTTGAGGCGCAACAACGGTTTCCGGCCTGGGTTTCCGACCTGAAAGCAATATGCAAACCGCCCCTAGCTCTGTAAGTGCTTTGGAGAAACCGCTTGCATTAGCTGGAATCTGAGCGAGGTTTAATAGGGAGCAGTATACACTTTCGTCAGTCAGCAGAATCAACTCTTCGAGAGCAGCCGTCGAAATGCGCATTGTCCGCTTTACAACCTTCGCAGAACTAGATAGATATTCCCAAGAGTGGGACCGTATTTGCGGCCCGGTCCCTTTTAGAAGTTGGGACTGGGCTTCCACCTGGTGGCAATACTATGGGCAGCTCTGGGACTCATCGCGGGAGCTGTTTGTACTGGGCGTGTTCGACGATTTCGACCAGCTTGTGGGTCTGGCGCCGTGGTACATCGAACGCTCGGTGGCTTTCGGCCGCGTGGCGCGTTTCCTTGGTTCCGGCGAAGTTTGCGCCGATTACCTCGATATCCTTAGCAAAGCCGGCATGGAACAGCAGGTTGCGGAGGCTCTGGCCGATTGGATTTCCAGGGAACTTGCCAACCATGCGGACGTCGTAGAGCTGACGGCGATCGATTCGGAGGGTAGCATGGTGGAAAAGTTGGCCGACTATCTTGGCAATGATATCTGTACGATCCACCGCCGCTCGGGCGATAATTGCTGGCGGATCGGGCTGCCGCCCACGGTCGACGAATACGTGGCCAGGCACTCGAAGAATGGCCGCAAGCCTTTCCACAGAATCGAGCACCGTATGCTCGATACGGGCCGCGCCGTGTTGCGAACCGCGCAAACCTCCGAGGAGGTGGCCGAAGCGATGGAGATACTCATCGATCTGCACAAAAGACGGTTCATGTGCAACGGCCGGCAAACCAGCTACGGCTCGGATCGCTTCTGGAATTTTCATCGCGACCTGGCCCAACGGATGTTGCAAAGGGGAAACTTGCTGCTGCACATTCTCGACATCGACGGCATTCCCGCCGCCGCCGAGTACCAGTTCAGCGGGGGCGGAACGCGATATGCATATCAGTCCGGTATCGATCCCGATCGGTTGAAGATGTCGCCCGGCCACGTGATTATGGTGGCGATGGTGCGTTGGGCCATAGCACAGGGCTACCATACATTCGATTTGATGCGGGGCGACGAACCCTACAAGGCACACTGGCGTGCACAGCCACACGAGTGTTTGGAAATCCGTATTGTGCCCGATCGTATCGCGCCGCAACTGCGACACTCCGTTTGGCTTGCGGGAACGAACACCTACAACTGGCTGCAGGAAGGTGTTAAACAGATAATACCTTCGAGGAATACATAACACCCGATACCTCATAAAAAGCACGGAGTGCAATTGTGTCGAACATATCACCGTGGAAAACCACGCTTTTAAGCTTGTACTACCACGCCTCGCGACCGTACCGTTGGTGGAACCGGCGTAACGGGCAAGCCGTGGGCGGCGCTCCCATGCCGGTGGTTTTCTATCATCGGGTTGCCGACGTGGGCAGCACGAGTTGGACCATCTCGAACAAAACGTTTATCAAGCAAATCGATTGGCTGCAAAAACACTTCGAGATCATTTCGCTGGGCGAGGCACAACGACGCATTCGCCACCGCCTGGCCGGACCGCCGGCGGTGACGCTCACCTTCGACGACGGTTATAGCGAGAATTGCCAAAGCGCGATCCCCTACCTGATCGAAAATAAAATTCCCTGCACCTACTTTGCCACACTCAAAAACATCCTGGACGGCTCGCCTTTCGAGCACGACATTGCCGCGGGAATCGACGCCCCGCCCAACACCATGGACCAGCTCCGCGACATGGCCCAAGCGGGAATTGAAATCGGCACCCATTGCCACAACCACATCGACCTGGGGGGAATCACCGACCGGCGCGTTCTCTACGACGAGGTCGTCGGCCCGCGAGAGGTTTTCGAAAAGGAACTGAAGACCTCGGTCCGCTATTTTGCTTTTCCTTTCGCACAGTATATGAATCTCAATTCCGACGTCTTCCAACTGGCAGCCGATGCCGGTTATGAGGGCGTGGTTTCGGGCTACGGCGGATACAATTGGCCCGCCACGGACCCCTTCCACATCGAACGGGTGCCCGTCAACAACGACGTCATCCGCCTGAAGAACCGCGTGACCATAGACCCACGCACCGTCAGACCGCCCCGCTTCCGATGCGCCGATACGATCCTCGATCGGCAATTATGCACGGCAAACGACACGAATAATGCAATGGCCCCGCTGGAAACACAAGCTACAGCTTAACCTGTAAACGAAGTAGGGTGCGTCCGTGACGCACCACGAAGTTCCCGGTGCGTCGCGGACGCACCCTACGAGTATCACACTCAACAGCAAACGATTATCCTATAATGTCGCGAAAAAGACGCTATCTCGAACCGCTCGAAGACCGTGGGCCGTTGCGTGTAATGTTTGTAATTACCTGCATGCCCGTCGGTGGAGCTGAAACCCTGTTGGTCGACCTGGTTCGACGCCTGGACCGCGCGCGTTTTTCACCGGAGCTGTGCTGTCTGAAGTTTCGTGGGCCGTTGGGATATGTTCTGGCGGAGGAGATCCCGACTTATTCCGGACTACTGGCCCACAAATACGATTTTGGCGTGCTGCCGCGTCTGAAGAACCTCATGCTGCGCCGTCACATCGACGCCGTGGTGACCGTGGGCACGGGCGGTGACAAGATGTTCTGGGGCCGTCTGGCCGCGCGTTGGGCGGGTGTGCCGGTGATCTGTTCGGCCCTGCACTCGACCGGATTGCCCGACCATGTCGAGTTGCCCAACCGCATGCTGGCCCCGATTACCGACGCCTTTATCGCCGTTGCCAAACCACACGGCCATTACCTCACCACGAACGAGGGCTGCCCGGCGCATAAGGTCCGCGTCATCACCAACGGCGTGGACGTGGAAAAATTCCACCCTCGCTGGCCGGCGGCAGACTTTCGCGAAGAATTGCATCTTCCCCAAGACGCGCCCATCGTGGGAATCGTGGCCGCCCTGCGGCCCGAGAAACGACACGAGCACTTTATCCGTGCGGCACAAATAATCCGCCGCGAAATGCCCAAGACCCACTTCCTCATCGTCGGCGACGGGCCGCGACGCGAGGAGTTGCAAGGCCTGGCCGACGAGCTGTCGTTGGACGATTGCGTCCACTTTCTGGGAACGCGCGAAGATGTGCCGCAGGTGCTCTCGCTGCTGGACGTTTTCATGCTGACTTCGGAAATGGAAGCCAATCCGGTTTCCATTCTCGAAGCCATGGCGACCGAAAAGCCGGTCGTGGCACCCGATGTGGGCTCGGTTCCCGAAACCGTCGCTCACGGCAAAACCGGTTTCCTCTTCATGGCGGGTGACGTCGAGGGCTCGGCCTCCGCGGTCGTCGATCTCCTGGATAATCGAGAACTGGCCGACGAGATGGGGCGCCACGGCCGCGAGCAAGTTATCTCAAACTGGTCGGTTGAGCGCATGGTGGAAGGTTATCAGGACATGATCGCCGAGATCTACACGCAAAAGGCCACCGGCAGAAACTCGGATAGCCAAGGAACCGAATCTCGCGGCGACGGGGTCAAAGTTAAAAACTAATCGTCCTTCAGCGGCCTTCGAACTGGGTGCCATGCCCACGCTTGTCATGGGCATGTGGATCAATGTGTCCGGCTACCTCAGCATGGTCACGCAAGCGTGATCCATGGCATCCGGCTAGTAAATCTCAATCTTCAAGCCAAGCGGCCACGTCTTTGGCCCAATAGGTAATGATGATCGAGGCGCCAGCGCGTTTGATGGCGGTAAGCGATTCGAGCGCGACGGCCTTTTCGTCAATCCAGCCTTGTGCGGCGGCCGCCTTTACCATGCTGAATTCTCCCGAGACGTTATAGGCGGCCAAGGGCACGGCGGGGAGGCGGTCGCGGACCATGCGGATGATGTCCAGATAGGCCAGGGCCGGCTTGACCATGATGATATCGGCGCCTTCGGCCAGATCGAGTTCGACCTCGCGGACGGCCTGTTCGGCTGCCGCGGCCGGGTCCATCTGATAGCCCTTGCGATTGCCCGCTTGCGGCGCGCTCTCGGCGGCGTCTCGAAACGGACCGTAAAACGCGCTGGCGTATTTGGCGGCGTAGCTCATGATGGGAATGTGCGAAAAGCCTTCCTGGTCCAGACCGCGACGCATGGCTCCCACCATGCCGTCCATCATGCCGCTGGGCGCCAACATATCTGCCCCGGCCCGTGCGTGTACAACGGCCTGTTGGGCCAGCAACTCCAACGTGGCGTCGTTGTCGACGTCGTATCTGCCGGTCGCCTGGCTGGGCGGGCCACACTGGCCGTGGTCGGTGTATTCGCAAAAGCAAACGTCGGTAATCACCAGGAAATCGGGATCATCCCGCTTGGCGACTTCGAGGGCTTGCGGGATGATGCCGGCCGGGTCGGTGGCGTCGCTGCCGAGCGAATCTTTCTTATCGGGAATGCCGAAGAGGATTACGCCGCCGAGGCCCAGGTCCGCCGCGCGGCGTATCTCGTCGGGCAAGAGGTCGGGCGAGATCTGGTAGTTGCCGGGCATGGAGGCAATCTCGCGGCGAAGGTTTCGGCCCGGCCGCACGAACAAAGGCAGAATCAGTTCCGAAGCACACAGCCGCGTGTGGCTAATCAGGTTCCGCACGGCCGGATTATAGCGCAGCCGCCTCATGCGAACGGTGGGGAATGCTTGCTTTGAGGACGTGCTTTTGTCTTGCATCATTTTATTTTCGTATCGGCTTTCTCTTCATCGGGTCGGGCGGTAACGCGGTCTTCCGTTTTAACCTCGGCCACCGACTTAGGCGTGGCAGCGGCTTTTTCCAGAGCTTCTTCCGCGCGGCTAACTGCCTCGGCAGCCCAGGGTTTTTGTGAGTATAGCTCAACGACGGCCTTCCAGATGGCCATGGCCTCTTGCGGCTCGGATGCGGCCCATTTATCGGCCCGATCCAGCCGGTCGTTGATCATGGCAAGGTGGTCGGGACTGCTTTTGCCTAGTTCTTCGCGAATCATGTCGAGTTCGCGACGGGCCAGTTCCAGGCATTGGCCGGTGTGGCCGGTGATTGCCGAGTCGCGGCCGTAAAGATCGACGAGTGCTTGCAGCTTCCTCATGCCCGTCTCGGGGTCGAGCCAGGCGAAGTTTTTGGCCTCGAGGTATGCACGTTCTATGGGCAAAAGTTGCTTTGTGGCGGCAAAGGCCTTGACGCGCAGGTTGAATTTTCGCCTCAGCCTGTCGAGTCTGATTTCTTGCTCGAATTTTCGTAGCGATTGGCATCGCTGGTCGTCGGAGTGGTTGAGCAGGAATTTTTCGATTTCGTCCTCGGCCTTCAAAATCGACGAGGTTTTGCCGTCGGCCGTTTGCGTGGCGATTTTCTCGTAGAGGGCATCTGCCGAAGGAGGACGTAGAGCGTACCAAGCTCCCATGCCCACGATGATCAGCGCGGCGGCCAGCACCCAAGTTTGCGCGGAAATCAGGGCGTGGCGCTCCTCGACTTGCGGGACACCACGGTCGAGCTCTTCGTGCGGCACGACCGTGAAGCGACCCTTGGCCACGGTTTTCTGTAGATACTCCGTGCGCTGTGGATCCTCTTCCTCCTCGGCATTGTTTTCTTGCGCGTTGTTTTCTTGCGCGTTGTTTTCTAGCGTGCCGTGGGCCGGGGGCAGCGTTACGTTTTGCGGTGGAGATTCGGGCGGAGATTCGGGCGGAGATTCGGGCGGAGATTCGGGCGGAGATT
>CAZISU010000066.1:0-12441 GCA_964541935.1 uncultured Planctomycetaceae bacterium
CAAGCCCTTTGAGGTCGAACGTCTCATCGAGCGGATGTGCCAGTTGTTGGATATCGAGGCCATTTCCGCCGCCTAGACTTTTAGCGGTGGAAGGCGATGTGTTCGAGTAGGCCGGATTGTAACCCGGCAATAAGGCTGGCTGTCAACGAAAGCGCCGGGTTTCGGCCCGGCCTACGGCCTTTTGCGCCTGATGGGTTGATGTACTAATTGGGTTTTCATGCGCCGTCTACCTGCCATTGTTGCCGGTTCCGTCCGACTGGTTCTGCCTATTGCTGACCGTTCGGCCGATGCTTTAATCGATGCGTTCTTGCCCGTCGGCGATTCACACGAAGCGTCGACGCTCGCTGAATTGGCGGGCGCAATGGGATTGGACCCGCCGCTTTTACTTTGGACGGCCCATCACGCCTTGGCCGGTTTGGCGGATAAAGACCAAGACGCTGCGCCGCTGGATAGTGATGATTTGACGGTTGCCGCTTTGGCCGACTGGCTTATTGAAAACGGGCCGATAGTTCTCAATTGGGGGGAATCATGCGAACAAGCGTTCGACATTTCCTCCGACGGGATTGCCACCGACGACACTGGAGGCCGGGAAAACAACGATCTAGATCCGTGTAGCTGGGCCGATCGCGTTGCCGAGGCGATCGCGATGGGTGAGCTGGCCCGGCGGGCGGCGGACGCGGATCGATGCGAGCAGGCTTATCTTGCCGGCGTGCTGCATGTGGCCACGCAATGGGCGACTCAAATATCGCTGCTGCCGACGAGCGATCTGGCGCCCGAGGAATTACCTGCCGCAGACGAGTCTGCTATTAGCGTGATTGCCGATCAGGCCCGGCTGAGATGGCTGGAATCGTCTTCGTCGGCCGCTCGTCTGCCGGCGCTCGTCCGTCGTCTGGCGCGCTTGCAGCAATTGGAAGAGCGATTTGAGCAGACACTTTTGGCCGAAAAGCTGGAGGCCATGGCCGAATTCGCCGCCGGTGCCGGGCACGAGATCAATAACCCCGTGGCGGTTATCGCGGGGCGCGCGCAACTGTTTTTGCAAAGCGAAACCGATCCCGAACGCCGTCGGGCACTGGCACTGATGAACGCCCAGGCCAAACGGGTTTACGAGATGATCACCGACATGATGCTTTTCGCGCGGCCGCCGGCGCCGGCGCACAAAACGGTCGAGCTGATCGCGATTATCGAACAGATCGTCGACGAGTTGCAAGCGGCCGCGAGCGAGCAGGCGATTTCGCTCTCGCAAACCGGTTTGACGGGCCCGATAGAAATCGAGGCCGACCCTGAACAGCTCAATGTGGCCTTGAGGGCAATGTGTCGCAACTCGCTGGAAGCCATCGGGCACGACGGTCGGATTACAATCGACGTGCAAGTCGACCAGCGGGAGCGGGTGGTAATTCGAGTTAGCGACGATGGTCCCGGTATTCCCGAAGACGTCCACTGTCACGTTTTCGATCCATTTTTTTCCGCTCGCCAGGCGGGTCGCGGTCTGGGCCTGGGTCTTTCTAAGTGCTGGCGAATCGTGGTCAGCAACCACCGCGGCCGAATCGACGTGGATAGCCGTCCCGGGTGGCCGACCGTTTTTACGATCACACTGCCGAAGCGTCAAAGCTCGTGATTTGGCAGAATTCTTTTCTTAAAAGAATGGTCAGAAAAGTATCAAAGCCGGTCGCTTATTGCGCAGTATCGCGGCTCTCTTGCATGGATAATTGGGTTATCCAATCTAATAATTGGAAACCGTGCAAGGTTAGCCACGACATGCCCGTCTTAACCGACGGGCATGTCGCCGGCGATTAGCGGTCTACTTTTCGGCGATGTCTTTGCCGTGTGCGTCGAGCGGTTCTGTCACGGTGAGCTTTTCGGCCGGCAGGGCCGCACGCAGGTCGGGCAGGTCGTATGCCTGCATGGCTCCGAAGACCAGTGTGGGATACTGTTGTTTGGCGAGCGGCGTGCGAACCACGTCGGACCAAGAGTCGAGACAGCGATTGAGCGTCAGCGACTGGAACAGTTCGGGTGCCAGGGCGGCGGCGTGCAGGGCGACGATGCCCATGTTGCCGGTCGAGACCAGATTTACTTGGCGGAGTTTTTGGGGCGACTGGTAGTCGCACAGAAACGCGGCGGCGGCCGTCACGTCTTCGGCCTGCATGGCCACCAGCGAGGTGCCCAGAAGATAGGCTAGCGAGCACTCGGTCCATAGCCGTCCCATGCTCTTGTCGTATGTGTGCGATTTGCTTTTGCCGGCCATGCCGCGTGGATCGAGAGCCAAGACGAGGTGTCCCTGTTTGACGAGCTTTTCGATCGGTCCGCCGGGGGCGGCGTCGGTCTGTTTCCCCTTGGAATTGAGGAATAGATATGCCTGCGGGGCCTGCGAGGCTTGCGAGTAGGTTTTTGTTTTCTCAGGCACAAAAGCCAGGGCCGGCAGCCACAGGCCCGGCTCGACGGTTAGGGCCAGTTTGTCGATGCGGTATCCGTCGCGTTGGATCGTGCCGGTTTTCTTGCACTTGAGCTTGGGCAGATCGGCCGGGCGGCGAATGCCGGTGATCTTTCGGACGGCTGCGAGTGCCTGAGCCTTGTCACCTTGCCAGAGAGCCTTGCGTCGCTGGGCGAGTTTTGTTTCCAGGTCGGCGTCGAGGTCGTATGTGGTTCGCACGCCGTCGATCAACACGACCTGTCCTTTGGGCGTGACTTGGGCTTCTTTGTCGGAGAGGATGGGGAAATCGGACTCGGTCACGGCGTCGTCGATTTTCAAAAGCCAGCGTCGCATCCAGCGGACGGCGCCCACGCGAAGTTGCGTGGAGAATCCGTGTTTGGCGTCGGTTTCGATCAGGTCCATGCGTTCGGCGCAGCCCAGGCGGCCGTAGATTCGCTTGGCGCTACGGAAGGCTGCCCACGCGCCTTCGATATTGAAGAAGTCGTGCGTGGCCGTACACATCAGCGTGGGCCGCGGCGCCCGCATGATGACATATTCGGCGTGGCCCATTCCGAAAGCTACCTGGCCGAAGATGAGCTGTTCGGCGTCTTGTGGGCCGATGGTATCTAGCATTCGCCGCATGGAAGTGAGGTAGCAACTCGGCGCGGCGCAGTCCACGCGCTCGTCAAGTGCCATGATATAGCTCGTGAGCGTACCGCCGCCCGAGTTGCCCGTGCATCCGATCCGCTGGGGATCGACCTCGGGGCGGGTTTGCAGATAGTCTATGCCGCGGATGCCGTCCCAAATTCGATATGTGGCGGCGTTTCGTCCCAGGGGCATGGAGCTGATGTTCGCGGCGTTGTGCCCGCGGGTGCCACCCGTGAGCGGTTTGGCGTTTTTGTCCAATTTTTGATAACGTTCGCCCTGCTCGATTGGATCGTAGCAGAGCACGACGAATCCGTTCTTGGCCAACAACACACAGCCACGTTGATACGCTTCGCAGGCCTTGCCGTTGCCGCTATGGCCGCAGGGGAAAAGGATGCCGGGGGATTTTGCTCCCGCAGATTGGGATTTTCCCTCGGGCAGATACAAGAGGGCCGTCACGTACAATTGCGGCTGACTTTCGTAGATAATTTTTTCGATTCGATAGCCGTCGCGTTGGATCTTGCCGGTGACTTTGGCGTTTAGGGGTGTACGCTGTGGGAACCCGCCAAGTTGTTTAACGAAAAAGGCGTGCATGCGTTTTTGGTAGGCCTCGACCTGTTCGGGCGTTTTGATTTTCTCATATTCTTTGTCGCTGGCATCGAAGGCTTTGTAGCCCTTTTGCAGCAAGTAGCGGTGCAGCATGAGGTCGGGCTTGACTCCGTCAACGCCTGCGGGCGCGACTCGTAGATCTTCCGCGGGTGCTTTGGCTTTCTTGGTGGGGGCCGGTTTTGCGGAATCATCCATAGCGACCGCTTGGGCCGAGAGGAAAATGTACAACAAGAGCGGAAAAACAAAACGGGCAGCGGCAATCGAGGCGCGTGGCATGATAGTTTCCTGACTGATCGAGGTGAGGGGGTCGGCGCTAACCGAGCGGGGTGCATTTAATTAGTTTACAGGTAGCGATGGGGGGAATCAAGCGCCGAGGCGTGGAAAAAGCGGACTCAGAGTTGGGGTGCCATGGTCCACGCTTGCGTGGCCATGCTGAAGGCACGTAGCCGGATCGCTTCCTCATGCCCACGACAAGCGTGGGCATGGCACCCGGCAAGCGCCGAGGCGTGGAAAAAGTGGACTTAGAGTGCTTCGGCCAACTCTTGCAGCGTCGGCCAATCGGCGTTGACGAGCACTTTGAGAAGCTGGAAACCGCATTGATAGAAGCCGGCCCCCATGGGGTCGAGGTGTTTCATCTCGGCCAGCATGAAGGAGATTCTGCCCTGGGACTTGAAAATTACCACGGCTTGCTTGGGCACGTGTGGATGGTCGACAACAACCGACACGCCGTTGCTGGAAAATTCTTTGGTAACAAGGACCATGACGTCCTGCGGGACCAATTCACCGCCTTGGAGCGACACCAGCATGACGGGAATCGTCAGGTTGACCCGCTGTTCGAGCCGCGGTCCTTCGCTCAATGCTTGAAGACTGGGGCAATTGTTGTTGACCAACTTAAGGATCTCGGACTGAACCGCGCGATCTTTATTATCCGTAAACATACTCACTCTACGTACCTCTGTAGCATTATTAGCTTTCGCAACTCATTAGGGGATACCTCTATAATCATAGGTTAAGCAGCGGGGTGAATTGGGTAAAAAGCACGAGCAACTGGTTATATTGGGTGGGGTCATCCCGGCGCGGATGTCAGGAGTGTAAAATGAATGCTAACGGTTGTCAGTGCTTCACCCCCGCTTTGTAGCGGTATGGCCCGAGTTTCGGCCGGCCGTTTCAACTAAACCTGACCCTACTGCCACGGTTTACACACGCGCATGTCCACTCCCCGCTATCTCGTTCCCTTCCATCCGAAACAAATTCCCCACTTCTTTGCCGATGTGCTTGTCATAGGCGGCGGACTGGCGGGGCTGCGGGCGGCGATGGCCGTTTCGCCCGAGCTATCGGTGCTGGTAATCACCAAGGACAAGACCTTGCAATCCAACAGCACGTTCGCTCAGGGTGGAATTGCCGGCGTGCTCTCGCCCGACGATAGCTTCGAAGAGCATATCGAGGATACGCTCCAAGCGGGCGGCAGTCTCTGCGATCGCGACGTGGTCGCGGGCGTGGTTCGCGAAGGGCCCAAGCGGATTGCCGAGCTGGTCGAACTGGGTACGAATTTCGATCGGGCCGGCGAGGACTTCGGCCTAACGCGTGAAGGCGGACACGGCAACCCGCGCGTGGCCCATGCCTTGGGCGACGCCACCGGCAAGGAGATTATGCGGGCCATGCTCAAGCGGGCGTCGGCGATCGAAAACATCGATATCTGGGAAGACACCTTCACGCTCGACCTGCTCAGCAGCAAGGGCGTCTGTCGCGGTTGCCTGGTGTGGAACCAGCACCATGGTAAGACGTTCATTTGGGCCAAACAAACTATTCTGGCGACCGGCGGGGCCGGACAACTATATCGCGAAACCACCAACCCCGACGTGGCAACCGCCGACGGAATCGCGTTGGCCTATCGTGCCGGGGCCGAGATCCGCGACATGGAATTCATGCAGTTCCACCCCACGGTTTTGTATATCGCGGGCAGCAGCCGCAGCCTGATTACCGAGGCCATGCGGGGCGAGGGCGCCAAGCTTGTCGACCGCAACGGACATCGATTTATGCCCGAATACGACCCCCGCGCCGAACTGGCGCCGCGCGACGTCGTCAGCCGGGCGATTGTCGATCAGATGGAACGCACGCGATATCCTAACGTGTATCTCGATCTGAGCGATCTCGACGCGGATTGGGTACGGAAACGGTTCCCCGGCATCGCGGCCATCTGCGAAGAATTCCAGATCGATATCGCCACGGATCGCATTCCCGTGCGGCCTGGAGCGCATTATATGATGGGCGGAGTTCGCGTCGACCAAGAGGGTCGCACCACCGTGCCCGGTTTGTGGGCGATCGGCGAGGTCAGCAACACGGGCCTGCACGGCGCCAACCGTCTGGCCTCGAACAGTTTGCTCGAAGCGATTGTTTACGGATGTCGCACGGGCGAAAGTGTTTCGCAAATGGTCGAGCCGGGCGGCGATTGCTACACGGTCCTGCCCTTGCAAAACCCGGTCGTGAAGCCCAGCATCGAGCCCTTGGACCTGGCCGATATCCGCAACTCGCTCAAGAGCCTGATGTGGCGCAACGTGGGCGTGCGGCGCGACGCCGGCGGGCTGTCGGAAGCGGCCGATAACATCGAACGCTGGTGCCGATACGTGCTGCCGCGACAGTTCCCCGATCCTATCGGCTGGGAGTTGCAAAACATGCTCTGCGTGTCGCGGCTGATTATCAAGGCCGCCATCGCCCGCGAGGAAAGTCGCGGCTGCCATGTGCGGACCGATTTCCCCGAGCCGGACGACCGAAATTGGGACCGGCATCAGAGTTTCCGCAACGAAACGGGGCTCGGCGCCAGGTAGTACCCGGTTACCTGTGCCGATCAATACATGTGAAAATCGCTCACGTCCTCGCCGCCGTTGCGGGTGATGAGGCCTTGCAACACATTCGGGTCGATACCTTCCGACACGCTGCGCACGCTGCCATCGCAAAACGTGACGTTCACGACGCCTGGGTGATGGCTTTTTATGCCCTGGCCCAGCGAGTTTACGCTGACGATTTGGGCATCCTTGACGGCCAGGTCGCGGGGCTCCATCCAGTGTACGCCGCTGTTGTTGGACTCGACAATCATGAGCGTGTTGGACGTGCCATCGGTGATGTCTTTAAGGGACGTGTGACCCTTCTGCATGAAGACGCCGTTGGGGCCTACTAGCGTAAGATAATCGGTATCGGTGCTGCTTACGTTGGCATTGCTGGGGCACTGATAACGCTGGCTGAGTGCCTGTTCCAGCACGATGTTATTGGGGCTATCCCATTCTTGCGTGCGGTCGTACTGATCGTAGACGAAGCTCGACTCTACATACGGCAGAACTTGTACGCGCCAGCTCGTGGGCTTGTATTCCGGGTGCTGGGGATCGTCGTAGCCGGGGAAACGGTTTTCCGCGGAATGAAAATTGTGCATGGCCAGTCCGAGTTGCTTCATGTTGTTGATGCAAGCTGCGCGACGGGCCGCCTCGCGAGCAGCCTGCACGGCCGGCAAAAGCAGAGCCGCCAAGATCCCGCCGCAAAATACCACCACCACCAAAACAATCACCACCACCACGACCCACGGCGTTCCGCTCGAAGGCTGCCGCTGCGGAATCGCTACGCCCTGGCCCGCTGCTCCCGCCATGCCTTGGCCCGCCATTGTTTGGCCGGCCATTGCTTGACGGGCAAAAGGTTGAGAGGAAAGACCGGGCACCGTGATTGTCTGGCCGCAACTGGCACAGGGGCCGCTCTGGCCGGCATATTCGTCTGAAACCGTTGTTTGGGCGCCGCAATGTGGACAAGTAAATGGAATCGGCATGGCCTGCCTCCGGGGTTATGGGTTACTTACGGGTTTTTTATTAGCCACAGATGGACACGGATGAACACAGATAGAAGAGATTTCATGATGAATGAAAAAATCATATTTCTTTCTGCGTTGAAAAGCAATTACCTAGATCTGAAACTTGCTTGATTTAGTGTCGATTAGTGAGGATTAGCGTTCCTCTGTCTTGGTTTGTCCTTCGATTGTCGAGTTTCTACTGGTCGCGAAAGCTCTCGACCGATTCGCCGCCGTCGATTGTCATGAGGGCTTTGAGTAGCTTGGGGTCGATGTCCTTGGATATGCTCTGCGCACTCCCGTCACATAACGTGACATTCACAATGCCTGGATGGTGGCTGCGAATACCGTTGTCGGTCGAATCATCTTCAACAATTCGCGCATCCTCGAACTTCAAGTCTCGCGGCTCCATCCAATGGATACCGCTGGGGGACGACTCGACGAACATTATGGTGTTGGACATGCCGTCGGTAATGTCGTCGGGTTTAGCGAAGCCCTTTTCGCGGAACACACTGTGTGGGCCGACGATGGATAGATAGTCGGAGTCCGCGTTTTTACGATTTGAGCTGTCAGGATTGCTGGGGCACTGGTACGGCAACCCCTGGATTTCCTCCAGAGCGATATTCTTTGTGCTACTCCACGGTTGCGTACGATCATATTCGTATAGCTCTCCGTTTTCTATAAATGGCAACATTTGCACCCGCCAGCTACATGGTGGATGTTCAGGATGTTTCGGGACGTCGTAGCTCGGAAAACGATCGCGTGCGAGCCCAAAGGTGAGCGTAGCAAGACTAATCTGCTTCATGTTATTCAGACACTGTATCCGACGGTTAGTCTTGGGAGGCCCTACCACGGCTGGCAACAACAATACCACCACCCCGCAGAACAGGAACACGCAAAACATCATCACCAGAACGCCGCCAACCGAACGTTTCTTGGCCGGCAATTCCACTTTATCGCTATCCGTGTTATCCGAAGGATCTGACATTGACGACGTTTCCTTTATTGGTTCTCACGCAATCACAATGGATAAATCCGGACGCAACACACGTTAACAAGATCAATCGAGATGCTCGCGAGCTTCTTCGGCCCAGGGGCTGTCGGGGGCCAGGCGGATGAAGGCTTGCCAGTGCTGCTGGGCCTTTTTCCGATCGCCCAACTCGGTTAGAGCCCGTGCCAGATGGTAGTGGACGTCGGCATAGTCGCCGTGAAAGGCCAGGGCGCCTTGGAAGGCGGCCACGGCCAGTTCCAGGCGACCAGTCTCGGCCAATACGCACCCCAGATTGGCGCGGGCTTCGACGTAGTCTTCGTCCAGTTCGATGGCCATGTAGTAGCGTTCCCGCGCGGCCGATACGTCGCCGAGGCGATAGAAGAGTTCGGCCAACTGGAAACAGGCCTCGGCCGTGGGCCCGGCGGCTGCCATGGCCGCGCGATAGGTATCGATGGCCGCATCGATGTTGCCCTCTTCTTCCTGCTCGGCCGCCTCGGCAAAAAGATCGTCGGGCGAACGGGCCAGACGAGCCAGATCGGCATTCGATATACCGTCTCCCGCTTGCTCTGACTGTTCGGTCGCCGGTAACTCAACGGGTGCCTGATCGAGGGGCGCCTCATCGAGGGGTGCCACTTGAGCCGGTGCCGCGTCGAAATCGAATCGCAATTGTCCGCCCGGCTCGATCAGCCCGTCGCCTTGACGCAAGAGGATCTGGCGGCCCTCGACGATCACCGAAAGTTGCGCCAGGGGACGCTGTACGCTGGGCAGGTATCGGGCCAGGCTTGCGAGCTTCTTTTCTATCGTGGCCGGCGAGTCGCCTGCCGCGAGAAGCTCGGCCAGGCGCCGCGCGGTCGCGACCTCTTGGAAGTCGAAATACGGCAAGCGGCGAACCTCGCGCATAGGCACTATCAGCCCGCGTCGATGCCAGCGGCGAATTATCGCCACGGGCACGCCCAGCAGTTCGGCCAACATGGCCGGCGTGTAGAGACGCTGGATATCGGATTCGATTTCCACCAGATTTAGCCGACGCCACAACTCCGTCTCGGCAATCACCTCGAGCGCGCCGCTTTCAAACGCCTGCCGGGTGTCCGCATCGAGAAGTTCATCGAGCAGGTCGTCTTCGACCAGCGGCAAGCCCTCTTCGCCCACCACGACCATGTCGACCTTAGCGCTGGGTTTCTCCGTCACGGTCGCTCCGTGTTCCCTAGCCAGCCGCGCGGCGTCGCGCTTCGACATGCTGGCCAAGCGGGCGACGAAGCAGACGCGTTTGTCGGAAAGGATGGAGGAGGGCATTATTCGGCTGCGGGCGGTTGCTCGTCTGTAGTTTTATCCGAACCCGAGTCATCTGCTGGCGTCTGTTCTTGCGGTTTCTCGGCTACTTTTTCCGCAACGGCATCCCCAACGGCTGGCGGCGTGGGCGGCTCCTGCGCTTTCACTTCCGTGGTTTCAACTGTCGTGGGCTTTTCATCCGCAGGCTTCCCATCGACGGGTGTTTCCTCGACAGTAGCTTTATCTTCAAGCGGCTTCTCGGCGGCGGGAGCTTTACCTTCTTGCGGTCTGCGAGGAGATTTGCGGTTCTTTCTTTTCTTCTTTTTGCCGTCGGGCTTTTGTCCCTTTTGCTGTTCGCTTTCATTATCGACGTTGAAGAATTGGGCCAGGTCGCCGAATGAACGCATGGCCTCTTTGCCGGTTTTCATTTCATCGGTAATGGGCACGAAGGGTTTTGGTGGCCCCTTGGGCTTATATTCCGTGCGGGCCTGCCGAGAGTCGCGCTGACCTTTGCCGCGTGGTGGCCCCTTCGAGCGGCCTCGTTGACCGTCGCCGCGGCGAGAGTCCGAACGACGCCCCGTCTGTCGCCCGCCTTCACCCTGGCCTCGCTCGCCCTGGGCACGCGGACGGCGACCGCCCTCGGCTTCCTTTTCTTCTCCACTATCGCCGCGACTCGGACGTTGTGAATCTTCGCGTTTGGTGCCCGGCTTGATCATCGTAAGTGAAACGCGGCGACGCTCCTTGTCGACACCAACCACCCAAACCTTGACCACATCGCCCACCGCCACGGCCTCGTGCGGGTCGCGGATGAACTTGTCGGCCAATTGGCTGACATGCACCAGCCCGCTGTCATGCATGCCGATATCCACAAACGCGCCGAAGTCGACCACGTTGAGGATCGTGCCGGTCAGTTCCATGCCGTCGGCAAGATCTTCGAGCTTGAGAACGCCTTTTTTGAAGACCGGGCTGGGGAGATCTTCGCGCGGGTCGCGGCCCGGCCGTACCAGTTGCGATAAAATGTCTTTCAACGACAACTCGCCCACCGCGAGCTGTTCGGTGGCCGCGGCCACGTCTACGCCGCTAATGCGCTCGGCCAGAACCTTGGCCTGTTCCTCGCCGCCGATGTCTTCGAGGCGGCATTCGATCCGCGTCAAGACGCGGTCGGCCACGGTATAGCTTTCCGGATGGATCCAGGTCGAGTCAAGCGGCTGGTCGCCGCCGGAGATCTTGAGGAACCCGGCCGCCTGCACAAAAGTCGCATCGCCGAAGCCGGGCACGGCCTTCAATTGCTGGCGGTTCTTGAAGGGGCCGTTTTGCAAGCGGTGTTCGTAAACCCGACGAGCCGTCAACTGGTTCAAGCCCGACACGTAACGCAGCAAGGCCGGGCTGGCCGTGTTGACGTCCACGCCCACGTAGTTCACGCACGATTCCACGACCTCGTCCAGCGATGTCCGCAGGTGTTTGGCCTTAACGTCGTGTTGATACATGCCCACGCCAATGCTGGCCGGGTCGATCTTGACCAGTTCGCTCAAGGGGTCTTGCAGCCGGCGTCCGATGGAAATTGCGCCTCGTAGCGTGGCGTCGTAGTTGGGGAACTCCTCGCGGCCCAGTTGGCTGGTCGAATAGACGCTGGCGCCGGCCTCGTTCACGATCACATAGGCTACGCCGCGCTCGGCCAATTCGCCTTCGATCAACTTGGCGAAGAAGTCCTCGGTCTCGCGGCAGGCCGTGCCGTTACCGATGGCTACGGCCGTGAGCTTGAAGCGGTCGACCAGATCGATAACCTTCTGCTTGGCCTGCTGGCGGCGCTGCGAGCGGCCGATTAGATAAATTACCGCGTTGTCCAACACGTTGCCGAACTGATCCAGGGCCACCAGCTTGCAGCCGCTCTTGAAACCCGGGTCGACGGCCAGAACTCGATGATCGCTGACCGGTGGCTGCAAGAGCAAATTGCGCAGATTCTTGGCAAACACGCTGACCGCATGCAACTCGGCCCGATCGGTCAACTCGCGACGCAGTTCGCGTTCCAGGCTGGGTACCATCAGCCGCGCGAGCGAATCGCGCATGCAACCGCGCAGAAACTCGGCGTGCGGGTGTTCGGCCGCAACGAGCATCTCTTCGGCGGCCTTGGTAACGGCCTCCATGTCGAACTCGATCTTAACGCGGATGACCTTGGCGCGATCGCCACGGTTGATGGCCAAAATACGGTGCGGCGGGATTTTGCGCAGCTCTTCACTGTAGTCGAAATAGTCGCGGAAGGCCTTGATCTTTTTCTCTTGGGCTTGCTTCTTCCGCTGCTGGGCCTTGGTGAGTTTCTTCACCTGCGGTTTGGCAGCGGGCTTCTTGCCGGCTTTTTCCTTTGGCTTCTTGGCTTCCACCGGAGCCTCGGGTGCCGTCGCTTTGGCCGTTTCAGCAACCGCTTCGGTGCCCACTTCAGCAGCCGCTTCCGCCACGGGCTCCGACTGCTCGACTGATTGTTCAGCGACCGGTTCTTGAGCGTCAGGCTCTTGAGCAATCGGCTCCTCGGCGGCCGGTTTCGGCTCGGTTACTTCTACCTCTTCGGTCGATACCTCGGCTGCCGGTGTTTCTTCAGCAGGTGTTTCTTCAGCAGGTGTTTCTTCAGCAGGTGCTTCCTCGGTGGGCGTTTCCTCGACGGGTGTTTCCGCGGTGGGCACTTCCTCGACGGGGGCTTCT
>CAZISU010000067.1:0-12431 GCA_964541935.1 uncultured Planctomycetaceae bacterium
ACCGACGGGAAAGCCCGAGGGGATGCAGGCTTTCCCGCGGTCGAATCATGGTGTTTTGAAAAGCCGTGATACAATGAAGCAAATGCGGTGCCAAAGGCAGAGGTTGTCGTGAAAGGGCGGCTTTTCGTGCCGGAAGTACTTGACCGTAAAAGGGTTACGCCGAAATAATGCCGTTCTTGCCCCCAGGAAACCAAAGCCCGGCCGTTGCAAGATCACAACTTTTCCCCATATGCTTATTAGCGAGGTGGTGGAAAAGCCCGACTAACTTGATGTGTCTGCTGGCAGAAGCTATAACCCAAATGTGGGAGCCGCCCCGCAACGTACTGTGGTATTTTGATTTTATGCGAATTGGAGCTTAGGAAGATGAAACCGCGTCTCTACTATCTGTTGAGTTTAATTGTCTTGCTGTCTTTCGGTCTGCCGTGTCTGGCGGCGGACGCTGATTTGGTCCCCATCCGGCCGGCCGATACGCTGCCGCAGACCACGCCTTGGGATCTGCAGGCCTTGAGCCAAGCGCCCGATTTCAAGTGGGGCGATGGCAAGACTATACGCACACTGCACTATAAGGGCGAGTCCTACCGCGGCCACCCAACCCGGGTTTTTGCCTACTATGCCACACCCGGCACGCTGGCGGGCGATACGTCCAAGGATAAGAACCTGCCGGCTGTTGTACTGGTACACGGCGGCGGTGGTCAGGCATTCGATAAATGGGCCGAACTGTGGGCCAAGCGCGGTTATGCCGCCATCGCCATGGACCTGGCCGGTAACGGACTGGGGCGTAAACGGCTGGCCGACGGCGGGCCGGACCAGGGCGATGAGACGAAATTCGGTGCCATCGAGCAACCGCTTACCGACCAGTGGACCTATCATGCTGTGGCCAATGTGATTCTGGGCCATTCGCTCCTTCGCTCCTTCAAGGAAGTCGACCCCCAACGGACGGCCATCACCGGCATAAGCTGGGGCGGATATCTGACCTGCATCGTTTCAGGCTTGGACAACCGCTTCAAGGCGGCCGTGCCCGTCTACGGATGCGGTTTCCTGTACGAAAACAGTTGCTGGCTGGATAGATTCAAAAAAATGTCGCCCGAGAATGCGGCGAAATGGGTGCGGCTGTGGGACCCCTCGATGTATGTCGGCTCGGCGGCCATGCCCATGCTGTTTGTCAACGGCGGCAATGATTTTGCCTATCCTCCGGACAGTCACGCCAAGACCTATGGGCTGGTGAAGACGGCAAAGAACTTGCGATTCTCGCCGCAGCTTCCGCACGGGCACATTTTCGACCGCCCCAAGGCGATTGAGATTTTCATCGAACAGCGTCTCAAAAGCGGAACTCCTTTGCCGCGGATTGCCGCGCCGGTTGTTGGCGAAAAGCAGGTTACGGCCGCCGTGGACAGCAAGACCAAGCTGGTTTCGGGCAAGCTTTGCTACACCACGGACCAGTTGCCCGGCGACCCTAGAACCCGCAAATGGTCGGAAAAACCGGCCCAGATCAAAGAAAACAGCGTACTGGCGGAGAGCCCGCCCGAAAATGCCACGCTATGGTTTATTACGGTGACAGATGAACGAGGAGTGACGGTTTCCAGTGAGCTAGTGTTTAAGGATTGACTCAGCAGCATTTGATCTTGTCGGGACAGGCCCCATGAACATCGCCCTTTCACACGCGCAAGACAAACACGTCGAGCAGATGACGGCCATATACAACCACTATGTGGTCAATACGGCCGTAACGTTCGACGACTTGCCGTTTACTGTCGAGCAACGGCGTAAATGGTTCTTCGAATACGCCTACACGGGTCCGCACCGTATCGTTGTGGCCGAAGCGGACGAGCGGGTTTTGGGTTATGCGCTGAGCATGCCGTACATTTCTCGCAAGGCCTGCCTGACCACCACGATTGAGACCTGCGTTCTGCTGGACCCGAACAGCGTCGGCAACGGCCTGGGGACCAGGCTTTACGATTATCTATTCGGCTCGTTGTACATCGAGGATTTACACCGCGCATACGCGGAAATCACGTTGCCCAACGACGCCTCGGTGTCGCTACACAAAAAGTTCGGCTTCCGCAGCGTGGGCGTTTGCAACCAGGTCGGACAAAAGTTCGGAAAATTCTGGGACGTGGAGTGGTTCGAGAAGAATTTGTCGGAATTGTAACCTATCCTGCAAATCGGTTTTTTATGGAGGAAAAGCAATGACGAAACGAAGCCTGGCCTCATTGTGCTTAAAGCTAATGGCGGTCTATATAATCGTGTCGTTCATGCACTCGTTACCGCAAAGCCTGACCTTAATCTACTCGGCGTTTGAGACTCCAAATACATTGCTCTCGATAGCCATGGTGGCATCCGCGTTAATAGGGATCGTATTCTGGGTGGGCCTGGGGCTATTCTTTATACGATTTGCCGATGCGATTGCACAAATACTTGTACCCAAAAACGAAGACGCCGACGTCATTACGATATCGAACGGTGACTCTCTGTACAAAGTCTTTTTTGTTTGTCTGGGGATGCTCCTAACCGTGCAAGTCTTGCCGGTTGTGACTCAAGTTATCTGCTACTGGCATATGGCCGATAAATACGGCCTTATGTCCACAGATGATTATTTCAATACACAGCTTCTTCCCGACATCATTTGGTTTACGGTCCAAATAGGCCTCGGAGTATTTCTGATGATCCGTCCCGATACCGTACTATCGTGGGTCAATAAATTCCAGCCTCATGAAAACAGTCTCGACGATAATTGCGACGACCATTCCAACAATCTGCCAGAGGAAGAGTAGCCATGAAGCGCAGGCAATTCGACTGGACCTTGCCCGATGCTATTGAGCGCCGCTTGGGCGATAGCACTTACGGTCGGCAGCGAACGATATTCGAGGACGGCCACCTGCTGATAATCCTCCACGCGCCGCCCGGGGCCGATGACGAGGGCCGCGAAGCGGAAGTTTTTCTGCGTCGACCCGACGGCGATTTGCTTTGCAACGGTCAACAGAACGGCGAGTTTCGCTTGCGGAAACTGCTCGCGGCCTACCATAACCGTCTAGAAGAACTAACCGACATGTACGAGCAGTCCTCGGGCATGGTCTCGGCCGAGCTATTCGAGTTGATCGAAGCCCTGACTCCATTGAATCGCTCGTCCACCAATATGCAGGGGGCATTGCAGTCCGCTCGCGAGCTATCCGGCGACGACCAATTCCTAATCGCCATGCGCGACGAAGCTTACGAGATCTCGCGGGGTTTCGAGTTGCTCTACGCCGACGCCAAGGCCGCGTTGGATTATCGGATTGCCTGCAATGCCGAATCTCAGGCGCAAAAGTCGGCCGAAATGGCAGCCGCACAGCATAAACTCAACATCTTGGCTGCCATTACCTTCCCACTAATGGCTATCGCCGCGCTGCTGGGCATGAACCTTGTGCATGGGTTCGAAAATGCCTCGCCAGGTGTCTTCTACGCCGTATTCATTGCGGGTTTGGTCGTCGGTTTGCTCGTAAAAGGCTGGGTTACCCAGAACGGCGAGCAGTAGCGGCTGAATTCATATCCGCCCAAGACGGACCAATCGCCGCCCCATTTTAGGGTGTACGGCGATTGGGATATCTTTGCGTGACCATCAGTTGGGGGCATGGGCATGCCCTGCCGCTGTGTGGTTAGCTGCAATCCGAGTGGTGATTTCCGTGACGCAAAAGTTTAATTACTTTGACGGAAGAATTCCTTGATCTGGTTTCTATTTCTTGCATAATCAAATGAAGAAGAGACGCATTGGTATATGTATTCATGAGGCCGATTGCCTTTTGAGGCAAAAGAACCACTTATCGCAATAACTTACTTTTCACCTTATGGTGGCCCGCTACATTCGAGAACAGGCATTCCGACGGCGGGTCGAAAGAGACTGACATTCGCAGATAGCGAACCCGGAACGAGAAAAGGCACACGAGACGTAAAATCTTGGCCGCAAGATTCGGCCCGGTTTTTCTGCCGTCCATGCGCGTGGCGCAATGCTGTGTAACACCGACCTTTTTTAACAACGGAGACCTGTCATGCGAACCTCAAACTTATTGTGGCTGCTTTCGTTCATTGTCTGCCTGACGGCAGTTTCTTTTTGTACCTCAAATTGTTTAGCTGACACTGCGGAAGTGGTTGCCAACTTCGACGACGGTAACTCTGAAACCGAAATCGACGCATACGTTGGCATACCGGGCAACGGTTGGAGTACAGCGTGGAAGTTGCCCGCAATCGCCACCCAAGACGCCACTGCCACTGTGCTTTCTTCCGGCGACGCCGGCTTCGACGAGATTGTGCCCGGCAGCAGCGGTTCGTATTTGAGCTATACGGGCGCGGGAAACACAGTCGGAGCGGCCGGTTCTAGCGCCTTAACCCGGAAGTACAACGGCTCCGCCTTCGGCATAGATTTGACCAGCCCGCACTCGGTCGAATTCACGGTGCGTATCGACGAGGACGTCAGCAACGCTTGGACGACCTTCCACGAATACTACGACCGTTATTACATCTACGATCATCCCCTCGCGCCGACCGGTTCGAACTCGGATTGCCGCTGGTTGATATCGGCTTATGGAGGCCAAAACACCGCGGGCGACGCCGCGGAGGGCTCTGTCGGCCAATGGAGCTTCTACAACGGCAGCAAAGATGGCACATTGTCGGGGGCCAACAATCTTTCGACCGGCATTACGCTGGAGACTGGCGGGGTATACGACTTCACCATCGATGTCGATCCGGCCACACAGAGCTACAACGCCACGGTTACAAACGGCGTCGACACGTTTTCGGCGACCGATCTGGGATGGCGGACCGCGGGCACCGACAGCGGCGGCTACCTGGGCTTCAACATGCGCAACAGCACCAGCGACGACGTGCGGGCCATGTCGCTCGATAACGTCAAAGTTTCGCAGGAAGGCTGGGTCGCGCCCGGCGGCATGAACCAGATCTCGTCGCACTTCGACGGTGGCAACACAGACACGGTGGTCGACGCCTATCCGGGCATGGCTGGCAACGGCTGGGGCAGCCCCTGGCAGAGGCTTGCTCCCGCCGAAGACCCCACCGTTAGCGGAGAAACGCTCGTGGTTTCATCCGGCGACGCGGGATATCAAGAGCTTGCACCCGGTGAAGGTGCTTACCTCTCGCACACCCTCGAAATCAGTGCGGGAAACGCCCTCCGAGTCCAATCGTCCGCTAATCGTAACTACGCCACTGCCCGGCCGGGTATCGACTTCACCAAGGAGCATACGATCAACTTCAAGATCCGTATCGACGAGGACGTGGACGGCGCCGGCACAACGTTCACGGGATTCGACGATCGCTACTATCTCTTCGACACGCCAACTGCAAACCATACCGGTCCCAGCGCCACGACTTCGTGGATGATCAGCGCCTTCGGCGACAGCAGCGAAGCGTACGGCGGGGGTATTGTGGGCGAGTGGACGCTTTACGATGGTGCAAACAACGGCAGCCTCTACGACGGCGATTTCGTCGACACCAACATGGCCCTGACCGCCGGCGGTGTCTACGAGTTCACCATCACGGTCGATCCCGACGCGCAAACCTACGACGCCACCGTTTCAGACGGCACCTCGTTGTTCTCGGCCACCGACCTTGGCTGGCGGACGGCCGCGAAGCAAGTGGGCGGCAACCTGGCCTTCGCCGCTTGGGGTATCGACGGCGGCGACACGCGGGCCTTCTCGCTCGATTCGCTGGTGATCACGCAGGGTGAAGTGGGGCCGGTCATCCCCGGCGACGCCGACCGCAACGGAGTCGTTGATGACGCCGACGCCGCCTTGCTGGCCGCCAACTGGCAAACTCAAGGCGGAGCCACATGGGGCATGGGCGATTTCAACTACGACGGCAATGTCGACGATATCGACGCCACAATTCTGGCCACCAACTGGCAGACGGCCGCAAGCGCGTCGGTGCCCGAGCCGAGCACCTTGGCCTTGTTGTCCCTCTTGGGCCTGTCGGTACTGGCCCTGCGTCGCAGAAACGGATAGAGGATTGTAGAGGACTTTGTTTTACTGAAGAGGCCTTTAGCTAAACACCCTGTCACGACTTAACAACACTGGAGAAACCGCTCATGAGAACGAATTGCTTATTAATAGCGTTGGCCCTGGTATTGCTGCCCTTGGCGGCCGTGTCCAGCGCCGACACTATGGAAATGGTAGCCAACTTCGACGATGGCAACACTGCCACCGAGGTCGACGCATACGTCGGGATGCCCGGTGACGGTTGGACTACCGCTTGGAAGTTACCATCGGTCGCCCAAAGCACCAACGCCACGGTGCTGGCTTCCGGCGACGCCGGCTTCAACGAGATCAAGCCCGGCAGCGGTTCGTATCTGGAGTACACGGCCACGGGATCCACGAGCGGAGCCGGTTCCAGTAACTTAACCCGTAAGTACAACGACAGTACCTTCGGCGTCGACTTGACCAGCCCGCACACGATCGAATTCACCGTGCGTATCGACGAGACCATCGGTGCCGGCTCGACCTTCACGAACTACGCCGACCGTTATTACATCTACGATAATCCCCTCGCGCCGACCGGATCGAACAGCGATTGCCGCTGGTTGATCTCCGCCTATGGCGCCGCGGGCGGTGCCGCGACCGGCTCCGTCGGCCAGTGGAGTTTCTACGATGGTCTCAACAATGGCTCGCTGTCGGGGGCACTCAACCTTTCCACCGGCATCATGCTGGAGACGGGCGGGGTTTACGACTTCACCATCGATGTCGATCCGACCACGCAGAGCTATGGCGCCACGGTTTCCAACGGCACAACCTCGTTCTCCGCAACCGATCTGGGTTGGCGAACCACGGGCACCAACAGCGGCGGTTACCTGGGCTTCAACATGCGCAACAGCAACGGCAGCGACACGCGGGCCATGTCGCTCGACAATGTCAGAATCACGCAAGAAGGCTGGGTCGCGCCCGGCGGAATGACCGAAGTTTCGGCCCATTTCGACGGCGGAAACAGCGACACCGTAGTCGACGCCTATGCCGGCATGGCCGGCGACGGCTGGGGCGGCGGCTGGATGCGGATTGCAACCACGGATGATCCCACCATCACCGGCGACTCGACGGTCATCTCGCCCGGCGACGCGGGTTATGCGGAGTTGGCACCCGGCGCGGGCGCTTATCTCTCCAACACCATGAGCATCGCCACGGAAACCACCCCCCGCGTGCAATCGGCCGTGCAGCGAGATTATGCGTCGGCTCGGCCGGGCATCGACTTCACCCAGGAGCATACGATCAGCTTCAAGGTCCGCATCGACGAGGACATCGACGGCGAGGGCTCGACCTTCACTGGATTCGATGATCGTTACTACCTCTTCGACACGCCCAGCGAGCACAGCGGCCCGAGTGCGATCACCTCGTGGTTGATCACCGCCTTTGGCGACAGCAGCGAAGCGTATGGCGGAGGTATTGTGGGCGAGTGGACGCTTTACGACGGTGCAAACAACGGCAGCCTCTATGACGGCGATTTCGTCGATACCGATATGGCGCTAGTGGCCGGCGGCGTCTACGAGTTCACGCTCACGATCGACCCGGAAACGCAAACCTACGACGCCATCGTGTCCGACGGCACCGATTCGTTCACCGCCGAGGATCTCGGTTGGCGAACAGCCGCGAAGAACGTGGGCGGCAACATCACCTTCGCAACCTGGGGAATCGACGGCGGCGACGACCGCGCGTTCTCGATTGATTCAGTTGTGATTTCGCAGGTTCCCGAACCGTCGACGGCCGTAATGGCGGTCTTGGCCCTCGTTTGGCTGGCCGGCTTGGGCTTGCGAAGACGAAGTTAAGTGTGGAGTTAAACCCTATGTGGTCGTGCGGATAGCAAAGCACGACCGCGTAGGATATATTAAAAACAATCGCGTAACAGGAAAATCCAGATCGGCAGATCCTGTTGCACGAAGTGCAACTTAGTGCAAAGAAGGGAATAAGTTCTTATGTTGCGTCGCAAATCAGGCTTTACGCTTGTCGAGTTGTTGGTGGTGATCGCGATTATTGGCATCCTCATCGCGCTGCTGCTACCCGCCGTGCAAGCCGCCCGCGAAGCTGCTCGCCGCATGCAGTGCAGCAACAACGTCAAGCAGATTACCCTAGGTCTGGCCAGCTATGAAGCAGCGCTTGGGTATTACCCTGCGGGCCGCGTGGGCTGCGACAACAATGCTACTATCTGCCCCCATATCGATCAGCAAGTGGGCACCAGCGGCTTCGTGGGCTTGCTGCAGTACATCGAGCAAGAGAGCATCTTCGAAATGTTCGATTTCGCCAACAGCCCCGGCCCCTGGGGCTACGAAACCAAATCCGTGCAGTACAACTACGAGGCCTTCGGCCAAAAGGTCCCAGCCTTCAGGTGCCCCAGCGACACGTCGGAAGAATTTTCCGAACAGCCGCAGGTCGGCGCCGCTTACAGCACTCGCGATAAACCGGCCGCCACCGGCAGTTACGCGTTCTGCAGCGGTTCGAACAGCCCGATGGACGGTAATATTAAATATGCCGCCAATGGCGTTTTCTATTATCGCTCCCGGCACCAAGTACGCGATGTATCCGACGGCCTGAGTAAGACGTTCTTCGTCGGCGAGGTGCTCGACTCCCATACCCCAGCCAGCTCTAACATCTGGAGCCGCGGCCTGCGGTCCTTGGACAGCCTCCGCACGACCTTCAACCCGGTCAACACGATCCCAGGTACTGGAATGGATGTTCTCGCTAACTACGGCAATCCGGCCAACGCCGCTTTCGGCAGCACTCACCCCGGTGGTGCCACGTTCGGTTTTGGCGACGGTCACGTGCAGTTTATCGTGGAAAACATAGACCTGGAAATCTATTGGGCATTGGGAACGCGGGCCGGAACCGAGACGTTTGATGATACGCAGTATTAACAGGCACTTGCAAAGAGAGAGGTCAGAGCACATGAAATATGGTTGGGTTGCGAAGGCTGCGGTTGTAGCCGTCGCGGTGGTTTTGATTCCCACGTTGTTTGGCTGTGGCGACGGGCGTCCCCAGCGGGTGCCCGTCTCGGGCACGGTGCTCATCGACGGCCAGCCGCTCTCGCATGGTTTTATCCGCTTGATGCCCAAGGACGCCAGACCTTCGACGGGAAAAATCGGCAATGACGGCCGATTCACGCTGACTTGTTTTGAAGAAGGCGACGGTGCCGTCGAGGGCACACACACCGTTACCGTAAGCGGCGTCGAGGAAGTGAATTCCAAAACGCTACGTTGGCACGCGCCCAAGAAATACAAGAACCCCCGAACCTCCGGCCAGACCGTCACCATTGACGGCCCCACCGATTCGCTCACCGTTGAACTGTCCTGGGGAGGCGGAAAACCGTTTCTGGAGACTATCAGCGGCGGTGAGTAAGGAGAGGGCAGATGTAGGGCGCGTGCTTGCACGCACCGTGGATCCGCCACTCACAATGGTGCGTGCACGCACGCACCCTACGATTGCTTTTGCGGGCTGACCCCGCGCTTATATTGGAGAAAACGACCATGAAACCCACATCATACCTGGCGGCTTTTGCTTTGATACTGCTTGCGAGCCTGGTTTTTACGCCCTTGCTCAGTGCGGCCGAAGATCAACTCAAGGGCGTGCCCTTCAACGGCCATAGCTCATACGCTGTGGTCGAAGACGGCAAGGCCTTCGACCTCGACAAGTTCACGCTCTCGGCCTGGGTCAATCGCCGCAACGTCGACCATCCCGAGGTTATTCTCGGCCGCGGAGCCGCGAACCAACTCTTTACGTTTTACATCTACAACGGGAAAGTTCGCATGCTCGTGGGCAACGCGCCCGAAACGTATCAACATGCCGACGCGCCGGCTCCCAAGTCGGGGAAATGGACACATTACGCCGGCAGCTACGACGGCAGCCTCATCAAGCTCTACGTTAACGGGAAATTGCACTCCACCGCCAAGGCGCACGGCCGCATGGCCAAGTCTGATGCGCCGCTTTATATCGGTGCGCAAGCACCGGGGCGTCGCGTGCTCAACGGGCGACTCGATGATGTGCGTGTTTACAGCAAGGCCCTTTCGGCCGATGAAATTGCCCAAGTCGCACAGCGCAAGCCGCGAGCCGATTCGCAAGTGGCAGACTCGCTAGTGGCCGCCTGGAATACGGATTCGCTCGATAAGACGAAGTGGGCCAACTCCACGTCAGATAAGCTGGCGGCCGTATACCATGCCGACCCGAAAATCACCATGCCCGTGATCGACGGATATCACGGCATCTGGTATTCGAACCAGGCGCAAGATAACGAATATGTCTACAAGTACAGCGGCGGATTGGGCACATATTGTGCCAAGCACCGGCCCTTCGCCATCTATCGCAAGGAAGTCGATAAGACGTTCTTCTGCTACGGCGGCACCATAGACAACAATCGCACGCTCTTGCACATGGTTTCGTATTTCGACCACAAGACGGGCATGGTCCCGCGGCCCACCTGTCTTATTGACAAACGCACGACCGACGCCCACGACAACCCGGTGATTTCCATGGACGAGGCTGGGCATATCTGGATCTTCTCCAGCTCGCATGGCACGGGCACGCCCTCGTACCTGTGGGTTAGCAAGAAGCCATACGACGTCAGCGATTTCGAACAGGTCCACACCAAGGCCTTCGCCCACGGACGTTTCGAGGCCAACTTCTCCTACACCCAACCGCACTACATTCCCGGCAAAGGGTTTCAGTTTGTGATGACCCTTTACCACGGTGGGCGGTTTCTGTTCTCATCAAGTAGCCCCGACGGACGCACCTGGACCAAGCCCCAGCCTTATGCCAAGGTCGAGATGGGCCACTATCAGGTCAGCGAGCGTTGCGGCGACCGGGTGGGTACCAGCTTCAATTACCACCCCAAGCCCAAGGGGCTCAACTGGCGCACGAATCTGTACTATATGGAATCGAACGATCTGGGCAAAACTTGGACCACTATCGACGGCAAACCGCTTAAGACGCCGCTTACCAAGGCCAAGAATCCGGCCCTCGTATACGACTATCAGGCCGAGAAGAAAAACGTCTACATGAAGGACATCACCTTCGACGCCGACGGCAATCCGATATTGCTTTACATTACCAGCGGCGGCTGGGAGGCGGGACCGAAAAACGACCCGCGTATATGGTGTACGGCCCGTTGGACCGGCAAGGATTGGGACATTCAGGGCTCGATCAAATCCGACAACAACTACGACATGGGCTCGCTGTACGTCGAGTCGGACGGCACCTGGCGGATCATCGGCCCCACCGAAACCGGACCCCAGGCCTATAACCCCGGCGGCGAGGTGGCCATGTGGACCAGCAAGGATCGGGGCGTCTCGTGGAAAAAGGTCAAACAGTTGACCGTTAAGAGCGAGTTCAACCACACCTATTGCCGCCGTCCGGTGAATGCTCATCCCGACTTCTACGCCTTTTGGGCCGACGGTCACGGCCGCAAACCCTCGAAGTCGCGGCTGTATTTCACCAACCGAGCGGGCGACCATGTTTGGCGTTTGCCGGTGAAGATGGAAGGCGAATTCGCCAAGCCGGAGATTGTTAAGTAACCGCATGTTGGCAACCTACCGGTCTTCGTAAAATGTTAGCGGCGGGGCTTGTCCCCGTGCTGTCGGATCGCATATAAACGTTAATGCGATACAACACTTGCTAACATAAGGAACCAGCCCGGTGGCAAAACGAACTAAGCAAAAGCCCAAATTAACTACAAAATCCGCCCCCGAACCGGACCTCCGCCGGGCCGAAGCCCTTCTGCTGGATCTGTTAAAAATCACCGGCCCCAGTTGTCATGAGGCCCAGGTGGCGGAGTTCGTCAGCGACAAGCTCCGCCAAGCCGGCGTGCCGAACAAGGATATCGAAACCGATCAGGCCCATCGCCGCAGCCGCAGCCGTGGCGATGTGGGCAATCTGGTCTGCCGCCTGCCGGGCAGCATGCGTGGTCCGCGGCGGCTGTTTATGGCCCATATGGACACCGTGCCGCTGTGTGTCGGCGCCAGACCCGTAGTCAAGGGCGACTGGATTGTGCCGGCCGATAAACATACGGCCCTGGGCGCCGACGACCGTACGGGCGTGGCAGTGGTGCTCTCGACGGCGCTGGAAATCATCCGTCAAAAACTGCCGCACCCACCGCTGGCGCTTTTCCTCTCCGTGCAGGAAGAGTTAGGCCTGTTGGGCATGAAGAATGCCAAACTCAGCGCCTTGGGCCGGCCGCGTCTGGCTTTCAACTTCGACGGCGGGCCGTGCGAACAGTTGACCATCGGCGCGACCGGCGGGTATCGCATGGCCGCCACCGTGCATGGCGTCGCTTCTCATGCGGGCTGTCATCCCGAACGGGGCGCGAGTGCGATCACCATCGCCTCACTGGCAATCGCCCAATTGCATAGCGACGGCTGGCTGGGAAACATCTCGAAACGCGGCAAGACGGGCACAGCCAACGTGGGCGTCTTCGAGGGCGGC
>CAZISU010000068.1:0-12187 GCA_964541935.1 uncultured Planctomycetaceae bacterium
TGTGGGCGCATGGTGCTTGCTCCTGTAGTGCAAGAACTGACAATATAAACAATGTGCCGGGAGGGCGAAGCTCCTGCTGAGCCAGAAGCCTTGTTGCCAAGCGTATTGGTGAATACCGGCTCAGCAGGAGCTTCGCCCTCCCGGCACATTTACCCAACGGGCTGTTAACGAACCCGTGAGAAGGCGATGCCTTCGATTTCAACCAGCAATTCGGGGCGACAGACGTCGGCCACTGCGTAAATTGTGGGCAATTCGCCCAGGCGGGCCTCGCAAATGGCCTTCACCAGATCATAATCTTCGCGTCGCTTGATGTATACCCGGGCGATTGCCAGATCGTCGAGGGTTTGCCCGCCTCCAGGAAGAGAGTGCCGCTGGAAATTTTCGGGCGATATCAGTGCGGCAATATTATCGAGCGTTTGGTTAGTTTGCCCCTGAACGTCGTCGATGAATCGGCTTTCCGAATCTGTAATGCTGGCGGTGCCGGAAACCAAGACTGTGTCGGATTGTCCGATGCGAACGGCCATTGCCCGCGCGAACTTGGGGCTCTCGGGGCTGTAGACGGGCGCGTAGTCGAAGGCGGCGACTTGTTGGGGATTCTCCAGCGGCGTCAGCGAAACGTCGTCTCGTTCGGTGGCTAAGGCGACGCAACTCATCAACAGATCGCGGCCGTCGATTCCGATTCCCGTGCTGGCTGGGTAGATGTCGCCGGGCGCGGCGGCCGAAGCGTGAGAGTTGCCGAAGTGGAAGGGTTTGAAAAAGTCGGTACGGGCGCGGTTGAGTTCCTTGTAACGCTGGGTCTCTTTCTCGGGGCCCACGATATCGCCCAGGTAGAGCCAGGTCCGTACGATCTGGTCAAACTTGACGCCGACCGCGTCAAGGCTGGCCTGCATCTGCTCGAATGCTTTTTTCGATCGATCGTAGACCGACGCGGCGGGTGTTTTGGGAAACACGTGCCCGCAGTGGATCCAGGAAACGTTGTCGTGGCTGGTGACAACCAGGCTTTCGGAGTGTCGCTCGATGCGGACATCGTCCTTGCCTCGCCCTACGCCCAAGGCCTCGATGGCCAGGTGCTTGCCGGCGCATGGCGATTGAGGGATATATGTGGTAGCCGGAATCTGGTCGCCATAAAATTTATTGATAATCTCGCGGCAGACGGGAATCTTCTCGGCGTCGTCGATAAAAACGGCTTGCTTCACAATCGTGCCGGCGGCCCCTTTGTCGTCGATTACCTCAGCAATTATTCGCAGCGCGTCGTGGGTCTGTTCTTCTAGCGAGCCGTCGCAACGTGGGATGGCCGAGGCGAAAACGTGACAGACTTCGCCAAGTTCGACAACTGAGTAACCAATGCCTTGGCTGGATTCTTTACGGATCATGTGGGTGTCCTGGTGGGATCTGTGTTGGACGGGTGTTTTTAGGCGTGTGAGTCTTTTGGCGTGACAGTTACTAGTCTCAATCATTTACTAGTCTCATTCATTACTTTTGGGGAAGGCAATATAAAAGGAGGGAGTCGTGTGGGCATTCGGTTATTATGAATGACGGGTTGATAATCGCAGGTTTTCGCGGCCCCTGCTTATTAAACCCCGATTTTAGCCTCTGGTTCCGTTTTATCTGTTGTAGATCATCTTGCTTGTACTCATTTCTACATAATACACATTCTCGCATATCCGATAGAGCATCTCAAGCGATTTTGTCCGGGAACGTCAAAAACAGTGAGACTGTTGTCAGTGTTTTTATCGATTGGGCGGCATGGGATACTTGCCGTTGGCATGGCGGTCGATGATAATGTGGCAGCGAGTTTTGACGGCTTTGACGGCCATTTTTCCGTAGCCCGACACTCGGGTCTCGCCACTGACTTCGGCCGCAACAACATAAACATTACTTGTAATATGAACAGTCGCCAGGCGATTGATCAACTGCTTTCCACGCTAAATCCACAGCAAAAACAGGCCGCAGCCCACGGTGACGGGCCGTTGTTGATTGTTGCTGGGGCAGGTACGGGCAAGACGGCCACCCTGGTACATCGGGTGGCTTGGCAGATTGCCCAGGGTGTAAATCCCGCCAAAATCCTTTTACTCACTTTTACTCGCCGCTCGTCCGGCGAAATGCTGCGGCGAGTCGATGGCGTTTTGCGAGATTTGCAAAATGCCGCAGATTCTGGCGGGGCAAACCAACGAACGGCAGCAGCGGTGGCAGGATCCCGCGTTTGGGGTGGTACGTTCCACGCCATCGCCACGCGGCTTCTGCGACGATACGGCAATGCTATCGGGCTACCCGAGGGGTTCACGATCCACGACCGAGCCGATTCCGAAGATCTCATCAACGTTGTACGCTCGGAACTTGGGCTGGCCAAAACCGACCGCCGCTTTCCCATGAAGGGAACCTGCATGGGTATTTACAGCCGCTGCATCAACAGCCGCCAAAAACTCCTGCCGGTTCTGAAGACCATTTTCCCTTGGTGCGAGGAGTGGCACGACGAACTCAAGCAACTTTTCAACGCCTACGTCGATCGCAAGGAAGCCTCCGGCGTGTTGGACTACGACGATCTCTTGCTCTTCTTCAATGCGCTGCTGGCCGACCCCGAGGCTGGAGAGGCGATTCGGCGACAATTCGACCGCGTCTTGGTCGACGAGTACCAGGACACTAATTCACTGCAAGCCGAGATCCTTTTCGGGCTTTGCCCCGACGGAAAGGGCCTGACGGTTGTCGGCGACGACGCACAGTCGATCTATTCTTTCCGGGCAGCAACGGTGCGAAACATTCTCGATTTGCCCAAACGTTTCCCCGACACGACGCTGGTTACGCTCGAACAGAACTACCGCAGCACGCAACCGATTCTGGAAGCCACCAACTGCGTGATCGAGCAAGCCCGCGAGCGTTTTACAAAAAATCTTTGGACAACCCGCGTGCAAGGCCGACGACCGCTGCTGGTCACCTGCGAGGACGAGGACGACCAGACGGAATTTGTCATCCAGCGCATATTGGAACATCGCGAGAGCGGGATCGAGTTGCAACGCCAAGCGGTCTTGTTTCGGGCGTCGCACCACAGCATGGTGCTCGAGGCCGAACTGACGCGACGAAACATTCCGTTCCACAAATACGGCGGCTTGAAATTCATCGAAACGGCCCACGTCAAGGATCTGATGGCCCTCTTGCGTCTGGCGGAAAACCCTCGCGACGTCGTCTCCGCCATGCGGCTACTGCTGCTTCTGCCGGGCGTGGGGCCGGCCAAGGCAAAAACACTCGTCGGCATGCTAGGCGATTCGGCCGGAAATTTCGAAGCCTGGAAAACTTGGAAACCGCCCGAGGCGTCGAAATCGTATTGGCCGGCGCTGGTCGAATTGCTGGGTTCGCTGGCCGACAGCCGCAAACCGCTGCCCGAACAGGTGCACCAGGCCCGCGTGTTCTACAAGCCGCTGCTTGAGGAACATTATGATAATGCGGCCCCGCGGGCGCGAGATTTGGAGCAGATCGAACATATTGCCACGC
Organism: uncultured Planctomycetaceae bacterium; assembly: GCA_964541935.1. Taxonomy (GTDB): domain Bacteria; phylum Planctomycetota; class Planctomycetia; order Pirellulales; family Thermoguttaceae; genus JAFGTN01. Next base: position 3,487 of record CAZISU010000068.1, read on the forward strand.
GTTATGGAAGTCGTGGCTCGATGCTCAGCGAAATAACGCTCGACCCGCCCAACTCGACTCAGGATCTGGCCGGACAGGCGGAACTTGACGACGACTTTTTAATTCTCAGCACGATCCATTCGGCCAAGGGGCTGGAGTGGGACTGCGTGCATGTGATCCATGCGGCAGACGGCAATATCCCCTCGGATATGGCCACCGGCGATGCGGAACAGGTGGAGGAAGAACGGCGACTGTTCTACGTCGCCCTGACAAGGGCCAAAACGTGGCTCTATGTTTGCTGCCCCTTGCGATACTATCATAGCCATCGCCCTGGTAACAGCGATTCGCACGGCTACGCCCAGCTAACGCGATTCTTGCCCAACGGGATTCTCGATAAATTCGAACGCCAGACCAGTGACGGCCAAGCGGTCGATGGGGCCCTAGACGCCCACTCTCCACACGGCGGGCCGCGGCGACCTAAGCTGAAAACAGACCTCACCAGCAAGGATATCCGACGGAGCACGAAGGATATTTGGTAAGATATCCCGCTTGCGCGGGTTATTCACGTGCGCATGTTTTCGCGTCCAACACTAACCCGAAGCGCAAGCGAAGGGCATGTGACGCCTCTCACGCCCTTCGCTTGCGCTTCGGGTTAGTGTGCTTCATGGACAATCTGCCCTGCGCCCCAAAATATTCTCCCACACACATCCAGATAAACTAGGGTAGCGGCGTAAGATATGCCGATAAGCTAAGCTGATGGGCCGTTTATCGGACTCAGCGTTGCTTGCTTGACGTGAGCCCTTAACTAGAACTTCCAGATTTTCTGGCTACCCTATTTTAACGACAGTTTGTGGTTGCTTGATCCGATGAACCATTCTGCACCACATTTCCGATTGTTTTCCGAATCCAACGCCGAAGATCAGCCCGGCCGCTGGCGGTTTGTATTGCAGCCCAACGGCAAAAGTGACTCTGCCTCTAACGTAAGTTCAATGGCGGATTCATTCGAGGCCGGTGGGACCGAGCCCGACGTGCGTGGCGAGCGGCTCGAACTGCTTTGCGTTGTGCGTGGTTTGGAGGCCTTGGATCAGCCATCGAGAGTAACCTTGATAACATCGAGTGCCTACGTCAGAGAAGGCATTCGCTACGGACTACAGCAATGGCGAGCTAATGGGTGGCGTTGGGAATCGTTCGGAAGAATGGTGCCGGTTAAGAACCAAGACCTCTGGCAGCGAGTGGATTCGGCCATGCAATTCCACCGTTTGGAATGTCAGATATGGCGATTCGATGATGCACATAGCGGTCCCGTGCCGGCACCTAAAGTACGGGCACCCAAAGTGCTGGCGTCGGCCATAGTGGAGGAAGCGGAGGAAAGAGCGGAAACCGAGCTGGCCCTAAGGGTGATGCCGGAGCCATCGACAGCGTGGTCGGAGGACCGGGATTTGAGCCCTTATAGCCACCCAACAAACGCGATTAAGAATTGCCTCAGCGGCTTACGCTCATGGCTACGCGAGGGAGCCGTCCAGATCGGGCGTGCGATTCGCGTATAGAAAACACGAAGTAGAAAGATCAGCGGCACAGTGGAGACTGGCGAAATTCCGGCAGTTGGGGTAAGCTGGACAACGGAACAAGGATATGCGGGTTAATGTTTAATCCGCATCTGAGAATAAAAGGAGGTCCCGAGTGCGGACAACATTGGCATTGGAAAACATTGGACGACTGGTTGAAGGAAGACACGAGAACCCATTTGAGCTGCTAGGGCCGCACGAGGTTATCGAGGGTGGGCGCAGGGCAACGGCCGTCAGGGCGTTTCTGCCACATTCGAAACAAGCCTGGGTGGTCGACGGCGCTCATGCAAAGGCGGGCCAAGAAGCGGGCCAAGAGGCGGGCCAGGATAACTCTGCCCGTCCCATGCGTCGCATTCATCCCGCGGGACTTTACGAGGCGATTTGCCCTACCGAGTCGATTCGCACGGGGACAAATGGCAACGCGAGCAATAAATACATGATTAGGGTCTCCGAGGAAGACGGAAAGAAGACAAACATGCACGATCCCTATGCATTTCCCCAAATACTGTCAGACTACGACCTTCACCTCTTGAACGAAGGCACGCACTGGGATTGTTATAACAAACTCGGCGCGCAGCTACGAACGATCGACGGGGTCGAGGGTGTGAACTTCGCCGTTTGGGCGCCCAACGCCACAAGCGTCAGCGTTGTGGGCGACTTCAACACCTGGGATGGTCTTCGTCATCCCATGCGTAAGCATATCCCCAGCGGTTTTTGGGAGCTATTCGTACCCGGCCTGGGCGAGGGCACGCTCTACAAATATCGCATCCGTAACAACGACCACGTTTTCGACAAGACCGACCCCATGGCTTTTGCGGCCGAACTTCCGCCCCGCACGGCCGGCATGGTTGTCGATCTGAACCGGCAAAACTGGCACGATGCCCAGTGGATGGCCAAACGCCAGGAAAAAGATTGGCAACACAGCCCCATGTCGGTCTACGAGGTCCACTTCGGGTCTTGGAAGCGGCCTGGTGACGATCCCACTCGCTGGATGAGCTATCGCGAGCTTGCCCATCAGTTGGTCGAATACACCAAGGAGATGGGCTACACCCACCTCGAGCTTCTGCCGGTTACAGAACATCCGTTTTCCGGAAGTTGGGGTTATCAGACGGTCGGTTACTTTGCGGCCACCAGCCGCTTCGGTTCGCCTCACGATTTCATGTATTTTGTCGACTTGTGTCACCAAAACGACATCGGTGTGATTTTGGATTGGGTTCCAGGCCACTTCCCCCGCGACGCGCACGGCCTGCGTATGTTCGACGGCTCGTCCTTATACGAGCACTCCGATCCCCGACAGGGTGAGCATCAGGAGTGGGGCACGCACGTGTTCAACTACGGCCGACACGAAGTACGCAACTTCTTGGTATCAAACGCCTTGTTCTGGTTCGACAAGTACCACATCGACGGCATTCGCGTCGACGCCGTGGCGTCCATGCTGTACTTGGACTACAGCCGCGAGGACGGCGAGTGGATCCCCAACGAGTTCGGCGGACGCGAAAACCTGGCCGCCATCGGGTTCATAAAACAATTGAACGAGCAGTCGCATCTGCAACACCCGGGCGTGTTGACGATCGCCGAGGAATCGACGGCCTGGCCGGGCGTGTCGCAACCTACGTATCTGGGCGGATTGGGATTCAGCTTGAAGTGGAACATGGGCTGGATGAACGATTCGCTCACCTACATGCAGCACGAACCTATCCACCGCAAGTATCACCACGACGAGTTGACCTTCAGCCTGATATACGCCTTCCACGAAAACTTCGTCTTGCCGCTCTCGCACGACGAGGTCGTGCATGGCAAGGGCTCGATGCTGGACAAAATGCCGGGCGATCTCTGGCAGAAGTTCGCCAACCTGCGACTGCTGTATAGCTATATGTGGACCCACCCTGGCAAAAAGCTGCTCTTCATGGGCGGCGATATCGGGCAATGGGACGAATGGGACTACGACACCAGCTTGCAGTGGGACTTGATGCAGTGGGATTCGCATCAGGGCTTGCAGAAGTGCGTGGCCGATTTGAATCGTCTTTATACCAACGAGAAGTCGTTACACGAATTGGACTTCGACGGCGGCGGATTCGAATGGATCGACTGCCACGACCACGAAGATTCGACCTTGGCCTATCTGCGACGCGGAAAAGATCCCGAGGATTTCGCCATCGTGTGTTCAAACTTTACACCCGTGCCGCGCGAAAATTATCGCCTGGGCGTACCCGATCTCGGTTGGTACGACGAGATTTACAACAGCGATTCGTCCTATTACAACGGCAGCAACCTGGGTAATTATCCGGGCGTCGAGGCCGACGACTATTCGAGCCACGGACGCCCAGCCTCGCTGCTACTAACGCTGCCACCGCTGGCAACTGTTGTGTTCAAGCCGAAGCGCTAAGGATCGAAGCCCACCGCGCATAACGGATAGCCCCGATAGCTCGTCGATTCTCAAACAAAAACACCACATGCCAGACAAGTGACTGTTTGTGATAGGCGACTTCCGGGCTCCGTAGCACCAACGGTAGCTCCAGCCGAAAATCTCTGGCAAAACGGCCTGGCCGGAAGCACCGGCTTTCTGCCCGGTTTCCACATAAAAAAGACCTTCCGTAACTCGTTGCTACGAAAGGCCTTACAAGTGGGTGTACGAGGATTCGAACCTCGGACCTCGTCCTTATCAGGGAGAGCCTTGCCACCTTTGCGGGGATGGGCCTGTCATTCTTAATATTGATAAGTGTTGACAGTGTAAGGCGTTTAGGTACAACCGTCTATTGACGGTGCTACTCGCAGCTTGATGGATTTTGAAAAATCCGGTAGCACCACGGTAGCACCAGACCCTTTGGGAGGGCGTCCGATGGCGGCAACACAACGCAAAACATCACGTATCGCGTTTACAGTACAGCGGCTGCATGAACTGCCAGCACCTGCAACCGGACGGACGTATCACTACGATACCAAAACAACCGGGTTGTGTTTATGCACAACAAAAACCGGAGCCAAGAGCTTTTACTTCTATCGCAAGATCGACGGCCGGCCGGAACGGATCCGCCTGGGAGGCTTCCCCAGTGTTTCCCTGAGCGATGCCCGCGAAGCGGCTAAGGAGATGGAGGGCGAGATTGCCAAGGGCCGCGACCCGGCAGCGGAGCGGCGAGCACGACGCACAGCCCCCACCCTTGAAGAGCTCTTCAAGTACTGGATGGACTTCCACGCCAAGCCCAAGAAGCGGACGTGGGAGGCCGACCAACGGCAGTACGACACCTACATGAGCAAGTGGGCGGGGCGGCGACTGGCTACGATCAAGAAGATTGATATTCAAAAACTACAGCTACACATCGCCGACACCAAGGGTAAATACATTGCAAATAAGGTCTTGAATTTAATCCGTGCGATGTACAACAAGGCCGACGCAATTGGATACACGGGCAGCAACCCCGCCGCCGACATCGAAAAGTACCCCGAAGAAAAACGCGACCGGTTTCTTCGCCGCGATGAGATGAAAGCGTTTTTTCAAGCCTTGGAAGGCGAGTCCAACGAGGCAATCCGTGATTTCTACTGGGTATGCCTCTTGACCGGCGCTCGCAAGAGCAACGTCTTGGCGATGCAATGGGCCGACATCGACTTCAGCGAAAGACTGTGGCGGATACCAGAAACCAAGACCGGCAAGCCTGTAGTAATCCCGCTTGTCGATATGGTGACGGATGTACTCTTAAACCGCCGAGACGCCACAAGCCCAAGTCCGTGGGTATTTCCCAGCCATGGCAAAACCGGGCATCTCGCCGAGCCTAAAAAAGGCTGGAAGCGGATCATAACCAATGCGGGCTTGACCGATGTTCGCCCGCATGACTTACGTCGCAGTCTCGGCTCCTGGATGGCCATGGCCGGCGTGGGGCTACCGATCGTGGGCAAAATGCTGGGACACACGCAGCCCGCCACCACGGCGATTTATGCGAGGCTGGCGACCGATCCGGTACGCGTGGCGGCCGAACAGGCGGTCGCGGATATGAGGGAAGCCGGCGGCCTACTCGAATCCGACGAAAAAACCATCGACGTGGACACAAACACGGAAGGCAAAAACAATGAATGATAACGGCAGACCAACAACCATCGAAGATATTAAAAACGAGACCCAGTTTGCACAAGGGTATCTTTCTAGTATTGAGAACTGGCGAAACACTATTCGTATCGCCTATTACCGTCATATGCATGCGGAACAACCTGAACTCGACCTGTTTATACAAGAGGCAATCAATGGGTATAATATACTCACCATGAAGTGGGTGACCTTCAAGGATGCGACACACCTCAACTTCATAAAATTTGCCAATGCAGGATACCAGCAGCCCCTCCGGTATGATACATGGATGACCGCCACGGCCCACGAAATGGCGCACGCGCTTATTATAACCGTTTTGGCCTGTTGCGTGCCTCCTGATGGCATGTTGGAGCTGGAATCCGAAGGGGAAAAACATCAAGAGATCGAGAACCTGGTCGAGCAGGCAAAAACAATCGTAACCGACGAGTTTATCAAGGAACTGAAAGTGCGGGTTGATATCGAGCGTGACATTGCGATGCGATGGCACATTAGCAATAAATTGGCGGCTGAATCTCTTAATCATGTGCTTGTCAGCGCGGACAAACCAAAACTTTTTCCCCGTGGTTTACCACCAGATTCCAACGTTAGAGATCTAGCGATAGAAATAGATGCCGAACAGCGAAAGCCGAAGAGAGAGAGACGCAGCAACAACCAAATAGCTCGGGAATTCACGAACGGAACCAACCTCAAACCGGATTCCCTCTTGCGTCAAGTAAGCCGGTGGACATAGGCAAAAGCCCCACTTCTTAAAAGTATAAAGAACCCTGTCCGCGCACGGACAGGGTTCCTGTTTCCGCTTGGACAGGGTTCTTTCCATGTGTATATTTTCATGTATTCAAGTTGATTGTTTCGTTCAACCCTACATGAGGATAAACACATGTCTATCGCAGTTTCCCGCCCCGAAATGCTAACCCGCGAACAGGCCGCCGAGTACATCGGTTGCCGTCCGCAAACCCTGGCCGTCTGGGCTCTCACCGGTCGCTATGGCCTGCCAATGCACAAGATCGGTCGATGCGTAAGATATCGTCGATCCGACCTCGACTCGTGGCTTGACAGTCGCGTTGTAAGTGGGGGTGGCGACCAATGATCACAGCCCTAGCGACCCCCCCCTGGCCAACTGGCCGAGGACATCAACCAAGTCTACCGCGAAGCCGAGCAGGCCTTCCACGCCGGATTGCAACATGCCTTCCACGCCGGGGAATCGCGGGCCGAATCGCGGGCCAGGGGCTTGGGCATCATCGAAGGCGCTCGAGGTTCTTCCTCGGCTGACCACAACTGAAGGATTCTCTTTTTTGCAAGGATGCAAATCATGGATTTATTCGCAAAATTCAAATCTACGAAAAAGCCGGCTGGGATCCGTTGCCCAAAATGTGGATGCCGACACCATACGGTATGGCGAACAATGCGAAAAAATGAGCGGATCAGTAGACAGCGGGAATGTCGGCATTGTGGCCGGCGGTTTACAACTAACGAGCATATCGCCTAAATAGTGCTACATGTAGCGATTTCTTTTTTATTTTCCTGTTTTCTTACCCGGATCCTGTCACTTTCGTGTGTACCATGCGGCAACAAATCGCGGTGTGGCATGTGGCCACGCAATATTGAAAGGAAACGATATGCGAGACATCGACATCTGGCGAGACAATGAAGAGCGACTGCGGCAGGTCTGGGCTCGAATTGAGGCAAATGGCGGCGCTAAGGAAAGCTACCCGCAAGAAACACATGCGGCGTTCTACCTTGAGACCTGCCTGGAGTACAAAATCGAGCGGCGAATTCTAGAACGACTCGTTGCACGCGGAGAGTTTATCCCGCCACAAAAACAGCTTGGCCGCATGGCCTGGACCAAGGCCGACATATTACGGTTGGCTTGCGTCCTGGAACAACGTCGAAGCTTTCAGCCGTTTAGCGGACGGCGAACGGAGGCTGAACGCGAGATCGAGACAAAACGGCTCTTCGACGGCTTAGACGCAATGCAAGCCGATCCATCCTTCCCGCCTTGCAAGGTTACGCGAGAAAGGGAATCCATATGAGCGTTACAAACCAAAAATTCAATCTTCCATCGCCCGATATTCGCATTTTGCAATCTTCGGGCGATCAAGAAAAGCCGGCTCGAATCTCGGGGCCGGCCTATGGTGGTGGGGGAATTAGTGGCGTTTGGCCAATACCGGTCGTCCACGGCCTGGCCGGCATGTCGATACCGGCTAGCATACCAATCGTCAACACGCACAAGACGGACGATGCCGAGGGCGCTCTTGGCAATTGCACAGCAAGCGTCAAAAATAATCAATTGATGATCGAAGGTATTATTCTTCGATCGACCGAGGCAGGCCGTGCAGTCATAGCGCAAGCAAAAGCCGGCCTGGACTGGCCCGTTTCCATCGGAACTTATCCGGAAGACGTCGAGCATGTCACCCCCGGCGAAACCGTTCACGTCAACGGCCAATCTTTCAAAGCTGGCCCACGCGGGTTGGCTGTTATTCGCAAATCTCGCCTAGTCGAGGTTAGCATTTGCCTGGTGGGAGCCGATCCGGCAGCCATCGTAAAAATATCTCAAAAACAAGGGAACGGAACTCAAATGACTACGGAAAACACTGCGACTATCAACGACCCCACCGAAAACGAAAACCAAACCGCCGAGCAAATCCGGCAATCGGCGGAAGCTGCTGAAACCCACCGCCAGCGCGCAATCTACAAGGCATGCGGCGGCCGGTTTCCCGACATCGAACTGAAGGCCATCAACCAAGGTTGGACGCCACAAGGAACCGAGCTTGAAGTGCTCAGGGCTTCCCGGCCATCGGTGCCCGCCGCCGGCGGCGGTGGTGGCGGTGGTGGAATGGGGGACGTTCCGCGTCTGGAGGTTTTGGCCGCTAAACTGTTCAGGCGGGAACATTCCGAGGCCGAGGCCGTCCAATGCTACGGCGAACAAGTGGTCGAGCAGGCCAGGCGTCTTGGGAACATGTCTCTGGAGGAAACTATCCACCAAGCTGCTTCACTCGATGGCGTGCCAAGAGAGCGAGACTTTAACCGCATGGTAAAGCAGAGTTTTTCCACCGCGAGCGTAGCGGCGCTCCTGAGTAAC
>CAZISU010000069.1:0-1744 GCA_964541935.1 uncultured Planctomycetaceae bacterium
TCACGCAAGGGCCCGGCAGCCTGATCCCAACGAAAATTACGCCCGCCGAATCCGGTTCCTATAAGCTCACCGGTCGCTTCCAGACCCCTGCCCTGCCCCACAAGGAAACGGTGGCTGCCTTCGGGAATATCGTCGCCGAGACGCACGAAGGCAAAATCACCTGGCGGGCCCCGCTGCAAATTGCCGCCGGTGTCGACGTCGCGAAGCTGCAAATCAAAGGTTCGTTTTACGCACAATCCTGCACCGAAAGTTCCTGCCTGCCGCCGAAGAGCTACCCTTTCACGGCGACCTTCTCGGAAAAAGGGCCCGTCATGGCCGCCGCGGCAATAACAGACAAGGCTGCCGGTGCAAGCGTCTTCACTCCCGGCGAGTTGAAAGTCGCGGCCAACGAAGAGATCAAAAACACGTCAACCTTCGTGATCCTGATCATGGCATTGGCCGGAGGCTTCATCCTCAACCTCATGCCCTGCGTGCTGCCGGTCATCGGGCTAAAACTGCTGAGCTTTGTCGAACAGTCGGGCCAGAGCCGCTCGCGGGCGTTCATGCTCAACTTCTGGTACTCGATGGGCCTGATGAGCGTGTTCATGGTGCTGGCCACGCTGGCCGTGGTGGTGGGCATCGGCTGGGGCATGCTCTTTCAGTATAGCGGCTTTACGATCACGCTCACGGCCGTCGTTTTCATCATGGCGTTGAGCTTTTTCGGCGTGTGGGAGATACCCATCCCCGGTTTCGCCGGACGCGGCAAGGCCAACGAATTGAGCCAGCGCGAAGGACCGGGCGGTGCTTTTGCCAAGGGCATTTTGACCACGTTCCTGGCCACGCCCTGCAGCGCTCCGCTCTTGGCGCCGGCCCTGGCTTGGACAACTACCCGCTCGCCGGCCGAAGTCTATATGGTCTTTTTCTGCGTGGGACTGGGCATGGCCACGCCGTATCTTTTGATCGGAGCCTTCCCGCGTCTGATACGCTTCCTGCCCAAGCCGGGCGATTGGATGGAAACCTTCAAACACATCATGGGCTTCGTGCTCCTGGGCACGGTCGTCTATCTACTTACCACACTACACCCGGCACACGCGGTCCCGGCCATCGCCCTGTTGTTCGGCCTGTGGGGTGCCTGCTGGTGGATCGGCCGCACGCCGCACACAGCCGACGGGCATACGAAATTTCGCCGCTGGCTGATGGCGGGCATTTTTGTGGTGTTGATCATCATCATCGCATATCCGGGCATCGATGAGATCGCCCCCGAGCCGATCGGTTTCGGCGGGCTATACGATGTCATGGATTCCCGCCTGGAAAAGCTGATCGACAAGCGTCTGGCCCAAGCCGGGGCCGAACCGAAGAAGGTAACCAGCCGGGAAGAAATCGTCTGGATACCATACACAGGCAAGGAGTTGGAAAAACGGCTAACCGCAGGGCAAACCGTGTTGGTCGACTTCACGGCCGATTGGTGCATGACCTGCAAGACGCTGGAAGCCAACGTGCTGGACACCCAGACCATTCGCGATAAACTGGTCGATCACAAAATCGCTACCATGCAAGCCGACTGGACGCTGAAAGATGCCGAGATTACCGCCATGCTGGAAAACCTAAACCTAGGCAGCAAACAGGTGCCAGTGATTGCCATCTTCCCGGCCGACCGGCCTAACCAGCCCGTTGTGTTGCGGGGTGGGTATACTAGTGGTGGGCTGATGGGGGCGATTGAGGAGGCTACGGCGGGGAAGGTGGAAAAGCGGAATGATCAATGATC
>CAZISU010000069.1:1844-12137 GCA_964541935.1 uncultured Planctomycetaceae bacterium
AAGTCTCAAGTCTCAAGTCTCAAGTCTCAAGTCTCAAGTCTCAAGTCTCAAGTCTCAAGTCTGAAAATATGACGATCTCGCAAAAAACTCTCGATAAGCTGGCTAAATACGATACGCCTACAATTTGCAATGTGATCGAGCTGTTTGATGTTCGGCCTCGCAACGTGGGGTATATGGATCAGCGGGTGCGGTGCAACTTCCCCGAGATGCCGCCGGTTGTGGGGTTCGCTTGCACGGCCCAGTTTCGCTCGGACGCCCCGCCGGTCTGTGGCGATGCGTATGGGGCAATCGGCCGACAGATCGAAATGTTCGGCGCGTTGCCGGGCCCGGCGGTTGTGGTGTTTCAAGACGCAGACGATCCGCCGGTGGGGGCCGTTTTCGGCGAGGTGATGTGCTCGACCTATCAGGCCTACGGCTCGGTGGGGCTGATTACCAACGGCGCCGGCCGCGACCTGCAGCAAGTCCGCGACCTGGGCTACCCGGTCTTCACCGGCTCAACGATCTGCGCGCACGCCTACTGCCACATCCTGCACCTGGGCCAGCCGGTCCGCGTGGGCGGGCTGATGGTAAACCAAGCCGACCTGCTACACGGCGACGCCAACGGTGTCACGAACATCCCGCTGGAAATTGCCGCGGAAGTTGCCGACGCGACCGATGAGTTCATCGCGGCCGAACGGATTATTCTGGATTACGTGCAAGGGCCCGAAGAGAAAAGCGTGGGCCGGTTCAAGAAACTACACGACGAGTTCCAATCGGTGGTGGCAAAGTTGAAGGAACGGCTGGCAGGTTGAGCGACTGACTCACCCACCGTCCCTTTGCGCCTCTGAATACGAGTTGTTTTAGCTTTGTTTGTAGCCCAATTGTCTGAAAGACCAAGTATTTACAACTTTGGCATCTTTTTTAGGTGGACCACTCCAATACTGTTCGGTCCGATTTCAGCAGGCGGGAAAACGGTTTTTGAGCACTGGGCACTGGGGGTTGGGGATTCTGCTGTGGGCTGTGGCTTGTTTGGAAGGTTTTGGTGGGGTGGCGTGGCCATAAGTTGCCTTGTGGCTTGGAGTTGGGGCGTTTATAATCGGTTTTGAAGTGGCGGGGGTTGTCTGGTGTTGGGGAGATTGGGCAGGTCTATCGGCCACTACACCGCATTCCAATTTCATAGCACTTTTGCCGTAGTCTTGAAGATGGCCGCGCTCGCAACTTTCGGATGAACCATTTAAAACTTGCGTTATTTCACATGATACGCGATAATCGGGGTAGAGTATTCTGAGCCGGGTGGGTGAAAAGCGCAAGAGCAGGGAAGGCCAGCAAAATGACCGATGCACACAGGTTGGAGTTCTTAGATATCGTCGAAAAGTTTGAAGTATTTGCGCCACCGGTTTGTTTGGCAGTAGCTTTCGGCCTTTTATTGTATCTGGTGGCAACTATTTATAATGGTGTTTATGGCTTTAGGTTGGCAGGGAATGTGGTTGAAAAAGCTCGGCCGACGGCTAAGAGGAGTATTGTATGCTGTCTACTCGGCGCGATGTTTGTAATTACATTTTTATTTATGATTTTTTGCGATTATGGATTGTTTCACCAGTGTTTCATTAAGCAATACGCAGGTACGGAAGAGTTTCGTCAGTTAAGGTCTCCTCCGTTTCCTCCAGAATTATATGGGAATTTTGGACGCGTTTTGTTGCCATTGATGTTTTGTTTTCTAGTCGGCGGATTTTTGGCATTGCTGTGTGGAGTGGGGAATATTGCCAGCGCCTTTCGATCTTTCGTAATTCGGCAGAATGGGATTTTAGCTTATCTCAATCCGTCGTCGGTTTTCATTCCTTGGAATCGTGTTAATCGAGCGGTTTGGTACAAGCCAAACACTATCCGCATCGAACTTGACCACGGCAGCCGTAAGTTTTCGGTGCATTCGATACATGTCGTGCAAGTCACCGAGACGCTCGGCCGTTTTGTCGAAGTGGTGGACTACGAAACGTATCAAGCGGCTGGGAAAAAGGAATACCCTCGACCTCGCTATCGATTTCAGTTTCGCCTTCGCACGCTAATGCTCGTCACATTGTTGTTGGCCGTTTTTTCGGCCGCATTAGGTTCTCGGCTACGCGACGCTATGCACATGCGGCATGTCTGTGAGGAACTGGCAAAAAGCGGAGCCAGTGTCGACCGATGGGGGTTAGCTATCCTTTATGTAGGTTGGCCCGAAGACGGTCGCCAGCCGACCGATGATGATTTAGCCATTCTCGAAGAGCTCGACTACGTCACGGAGATTCGAATTTGTGGCCCGCGAGTTACAGATGCGGGTCTGCAACACCTGCGATCACTCACGACTCTTCAGGATTTAGTACTGTTTAAAACCAAGATTACCGACAAGGGCTTGGAGCATGTTGCACCACTGGAGAGGCTAGAGTGGCTTTTAATCTGTGGCTCGCCGATCACCGACGCAGGCTTGAAGAACATAGAGCAACTAACCAGTCTTTGGGTACTTGATCTTTCGGGAACAAATATTAGCGATGCTGGGATTGCACACTTGACTAAGATGCCCCATATGAGAAGACTTGGTTTGAATAATACGGACATCACAGGGGAAGGGTTGGGGTATCTTGAGTCACTAAAAAAACTTGAAAAACTGTCGCTCGTGAACTCGGCGATAACTGATGAAGGCTTGAAAGAGATTGCTAAGCTCAATAATCTCACGGTCCTTAGGCTTGATGGAACGCGGATTACTGATGCCGGTTTGAAGTACCTTGGGCAACTGCAGAGCCTTAGCGTGCTTTCACTCGAAAACACTAAAGTTACTAGCCAGGGGCTCGCTGGTCTCAAAGGATTGCCGGAGTTGCAGTGTATCGAACTTGGCGGGACCATGATAACCGAGGCAGCAGCAGCAAAGGTGCTTCCTGATGTAATTTTTGGTTCTTCTTGTCCGTCGGCTTTATCGGATAGTGAGCTGAATGCATTTGAGAAAAATGAGTAATTGTTTGGGTGGCTAGCTGATAAATTACATGAATCTTTGGAGGATTTCGTCATCGCAGCGCAAAAAGCAAGCCCCGACGCTTGCGATGGGGCTGCTTACGGCTCGTGTTTTTTTAATCCGGTCGCTTGCGACCGGGCTAAGATGCGATTGGTGATTGAAAATACTGGTGTTGCGCTACTTGCTTCCGAAGGAAGTTTAAAACTTGCGATATTTCATATGATACGCGATAATCGGGGTTGAGTATTCAGAACCGGGTGGGTGAAAAACGCAATTGCAGGGAAGGCGGTGTCTAATATGTCCACCTGGCAGATGCTGACATCTTTGGAACGTGGTGACATTTTCTATATTGTTGCGATGCCGTTTTTCACGACGGCAGTCGTTTGCTTTCTGATGGGCATTGTGTTGGACATTTTTCGTGGCCTGCGCTTTCGCAAGACAGCCGGACAGCGGATTCTAAAAGTAAAACAGCCAACCTTTTATGCAATTGGAATTCGTGTACTTGCTCTCGTACCGGCTGGAGTGAGTATTTGGTTATTAGTCATCGTGATTTATCCGGCGCTGCACACAATATTTACCGAACGTGAACTCGACCCCTTGATGATCTACCGCCAGCTTAGCGATCAGAAGCATATGATTAGCTTGTGGCCATTCTGGTCATTTCTAATTCTGATGTGTCTAGGTATGTCATGGTTGGTGGTGGTTCTTTTTGTATCAAGTTTTCGGAGCCTTACCATTTATCAGAATGGCGTAGTTTGGGCTTTGCTTGGTTTCGTCACTTGGAATCGCATTCGGCGGGCAATTTGGATCACTCCGTGCGTGATACGCATAGAATACGACAATCGTTTTATCAACTTGTCTATGCAATCCGATTCGGTCGAACAAGTCAACGTAGCTATGGGGAACTTTGTAGATGTTATCGACCATGATACATTTCTGGCTGGCGAGAAAGATCGATATAAGAGACCTCGAAGCCGATTTCAGTTTCATCTTCGTACGCTCTTGATCGTGATGCTGCTGCTAGCGGTTTTTTCTTCCGGTCTTGGGACGCGGTTGCGCAAAATACTGCATACCAAGCAGATTGGCTCACGACTAGAAATCAAAGGAGCGGAAGTCTATAGAACGCTCGATGATATATATGGGGTTGCTTGGAATAAAGGCAGTCCGAACAAACCTGTGGATAAAGATTTAGCGGATTTGCAAAGTCTCGAAAGTTTGCATGATCTAGGTGTTTGTGATTCACCGATATCTGACCAGGGCGTAAAATACATCAAAAACTGTTCTGAACTATCGGTACTGATGCTTGTTAATACCCAGGTCACGGGCAAGGCGTTTGATGACTTGGGGAATCTTGGCCGGCTTGAAGTTTTGTATCTTGATGGTAGCCCGATAACAGACGATGGTTTAGTTTGCATTGTCAAGCTGCCGAGTCTCAAGCATATTGGCTTAGAAAACACGAAAATCACGGACAAGGGGCTTGAACATCTAGTCTCACACCAGAATATCAAAAGCATTTCCCTAAGTGGCACATTAATCACCGACGCTGGCTTACAGCAGATCGGGGAACTCAAGGGCCTACGGCGACTAGACCTTAACGGCACGCAGGTCACGGACGCTGGCCTTGTTCATATTGCTGGATTGTTCGATTTGTATGAAATCAATTTGGACAATACAAGAATAACCGGCATGGGGTTCGAGTATCTCGCGTTGATTCAAGGCCTCAAAACTCTATCGCTTGAAAACGCACCTGTTACCGATGATGGCTTGCAGAAGATCAGTAAACTAAAGAGCCTGGAATACCTAACGCTTAACGGCACACAAGTCACCGATGCAGGTCTTGTTCATCTTGCCGAATTGAATAATTTGCAATGGCTCGATTTGGACAACACAAGAATTAGTGACACGGGGGTTGAACGTCTTATGTCTCTCCAGAAACTCACGAAACTTTCACTTGCAAATACATTAGTAACCGATGATGGCTTGAAGCAGATCTGCAAGCTCCGAGTCTTAGGCGATCTCACACTGGATGGAACGCAAATAACCGACGCCGGCTTAAAGCATCTCGAGCATCTCGGAAATCTCCACGAAATTTCTCTTAAAGGAACAAAGGTTACGAATAAGGGGCTTGTTCATCTCAAACGTCTACCCGGGGTGTGGAGCATTGAACTCTCGGGAACGGCGGTAACAAAAGCAGCCGCGGCAAAAATGCTTCCAAAGGTGAGGTGTTTTGAGGTGTCTGCTCAAAACGTCTTGCTGGAGGACGAACCAGACGACGGTGAATCTAGCGATGGACTACCGAGCGAGAATGCAGAGGACGGTAATGATGCAAACATGCCTTAACCCGTCCGACGCGGTATTCAACGTCACTGCGCAAAAAGTTAGCCCCGTCGACTGGCGACGGGGCTTTGAGGGCTCGCGTTTCTTCGTCCGGTCGCGGGCGACCGGGCTAACACGAATTTTGCTATTAAAAAAACGTGTCGACGTGCTACTTGTTTATAAACTCAAGCGGCACCCGCGTGATATGCGTTGCGTTGAGCCCGCCGGTGCGGCGGTCGCCGGCGCAGTGGCCTAGGAGGACGTCGTTGCCTTCGAAGTGCATGGCGATGTAGCAGTACCAGCCGTGCGGGTGGTCGGCCAGGTTCTTGGCTTTTTGCCAGGTTTTGCCTTCGTCGTTGGAGATGGCGATGGTGAGTGGCGTGCGCTTGCCGCGCAGTTTGGGGTCGATGTTGGTGTGGTTGTTCCAGACTAGCAGCAGCGTGTCGGTGCCGGGGATGCGTTCGATGGTTGCCGGCGAGCAGGGCGAGAGCATGCTGGACGGTTCGAGCTTCGACCAGGTGTCGCCGCCGTCGCTGGAATAGCTGACGTATTGGGTTCCGGCCGAGGTGCGGGTGAACATCATCACACGCCCGTCTTTGAGCTCGACCACGCCGGGCTCTTGCGTGGTGATGCGTTTGCCGTCTTTTGTTTTGGCCGTGAGTGTGGTTTTGCCGGTCTGCCACGTCTTGCCGGCGTCGTCCGAGAAGTAGCAACGCAGGAAGCCGGCCCAGTCGGCTTTTTTCCAATCGGGCTTGTGGTGCAGGGCCACGGGCACGACCAGGCGGCCGTTTTTGAGCTGGATTACGCGGTCGTTGTTCAACACGTAGTAGCCTAGCTCGTCGTCGGAAATGCAAACCGTGGGCTTGCTCCAGGTCTTGGCCTCGTCGGTCGAGATCCGCATTACGGGCCGGCAGTCGGTGTGCGAATTCTTACGGGCGTAGAAGAGTGCGATGCGCCCGTCTTGCAGACGCAAGAGTGAGACGGACATGATGTTGAATCCGCCCTCGTTGGGCAGAATCATAGTGTCTTTTTCGTCCCAGGTCTTGCCGCCGTCGTTTGAGAAGCGTCCGGCCAGATGTGCCGTTCCATGGTCGGCCCCGCTGCCGGTGAAGTGCGTATAGATGAACAGAATCCGCCCATCGGCCAGCTTGATAAAGTCGCCCTCGCTGTTACGTGGGTTGCCCGGCCCGGGGGGCAGCAGTTTGGTGATTTGGAATTCTTTTTGCGTATCTTTGTCGGCGGCCCAGGCGGTCGTATTAAAAGCAGCCGCCGCGAAGGCGACGCAGACCGCTAGTAGAACAAAAACGCGGTGGTGGGATAGTGCGCGGTGGTGGGACATGTTTCACAAAGCTCCTAGGGGGGTGGGGTGATGGTGGGGAAGGAAAAAAATGTCTGCTTAAAAACGTTAGCGGCGGGAATTGTCCCCACGCCGCCACAAGTCCGACTAACTGTTAGCCGAGCCGCTTGCGGCCGTTGCTAACAAACCGGGTCGCGACCTGGGAGTGGCTGCGACCCGGTTATGAGTTTTACAAGCCGGGCATGGCCCAGCATAAAATTCTATGCTACCTGCGTCGCAGCGCCAACAGGCTCAGCGAGGCAAGTGCCAAGAGCGTCAACATACCCGGCTCGGGCACGGGGGCGAAGGCGCCGTCGGTCATGCGGATGTAATCCACTTGCTGTGTGCCGGAGCTAACGCCACTCACGCCGGAGCCTAGGTAGGTCGCGTCGCGAGTATATGCCAGGCCGACTTCGTCGCCCTCGGGTGTCAATAACTCCCCGTCTCGCCAGATCCACCATCGTGGCGCTTCAGCCGCGTTGGAGTCGCGTGAGATGCGGTACGTATGCTGTCCGTCGGTATTGTCGACACCGGTTAGTATTGTGGCGTAATCCCACGTAATACTGTCGGCGCCAATAGTGAGCACTCCCAGCTCTGGAGAGTCTTTTAGCGCGAAGGCTATGGGGGTGGAATTTAGAATGCCCTCGCCTTCGTTTTGCTGGACCTGCATGCTGACTTCGTAGGTAAAGCCGTCCTCGGCCGTGAATCCGGCGGTGGGCCAAATTCCATCAGTATTCCAGTGACCGGCAGAAAGTGTCGCGCCGTCGGGGACGGTGAGAATATTGCCGTCGGTGGTTGCTAAGGCTGTGGCGCTGTTCGCCCAGTCGGGGGCGTCGTTGTCGTCGAGGTCGATAAGTGACGGATCGGTGGGATCGACGTCCATTTCATATTTATAGGTGAAATCGGCGGAAACTTTGGTTGCCGTGGGCACCACGGGGGTGGGGAGGATTTCGTTCACGGGTTTGTAGGCCCCGGGAGTGAGGCGAAGGTAGTCCATTTCGTAAGCGCCGCCGCCCGATCCACCACCATCGCCTACGAGCATGCGGATGACGGCGGGGTTAGTATGGCTCCAGCCTTTCCCTAACTGGGAGGCCAGTAGAACGTCGTCGCGCCAGACGCTGAAGCTGGTTGCGTCGGGCTCTTGGGCGAAGCGGAAGACGTGGTAATCGTCACTGTTGTTGTTGAGGCCCAAGGTTGTCCTTGTGGGATAGCCCCATGCCTGCCCGTCCGGGCTGATGTTCAGCCAAGCGCCTTCCAAGGGGCCTCCGTCCGGGATAGCGTCAGTCGAGAGTGTAAAAGCAGCGCCTTCCACTATCGAGTCCACGCGGACCTTCATTTCGATCGTATAGCCGGTCGCCCGTGTGATCCCGGACGTTCCCCAGATTTGGTTTGGTTTACTGATTAGGTATGAGGCAGCTGTCAGGCTGCCGGACGTGTCGACGCTCATTGTTCCATCGACTACGGTGGGAGCAATGCCGGCCGAACTGAATCCGCTGGGCAAGACGCCGTCGACATCGAATTCGTATGTGACTGAAAAGTCACCCGAGTCCTTGGGTTCCGTAACCAGCCCCAAGGCCGGGCCAACGGTTGCGGCCATTGCCATGGCTGCAAGTAATGTTGTGAAAAAAAGCTTCTGCAATCTCATGTTTCATCTCCACGGGTGAAAAGCAAATGTGTTAGTAGCAGAGGGTGTCCAATTTTTGGACTACCCAAAACAAAGGTGCCATGGATCTCTGACCGGTCGTTTTCTTATTACGCCAGTCCCGGTTCCGCGGAACCGGGACTTTTGTCCGAAATTCTTTTTTTCAGTCTCCCTGTATCAAGCGGCCTTGTGTCGCATGAGCAAGAGGCCCATCGATGCCAAAGCTAAGAGCGTCAGTATGCCCGGCTCGGGAACCGAGGCCGAGGTGGTGGTTTGCCAATTGGTGGCCAGGATCGTGGCGTCGATATCGTCGACGTTACCGTCGTTGTTGAAGTCGCCCATACTCCAGGTTGCTCCGCCTTGGGTTTGCCAGTTGTCTGCCAGTGCAGTGGCGTCGAGATCGTTGACTACGCCATCGTTGTTGGCGTCGCCGGGCAGCAACGTTGAGATGTCGACTGGCGCGAAGGTGCCGTCGGTCATGCGGATGTAATCCACTTGCTGTGTGCCGGAGCTAGCGCCGCTGATGCCGGATCCCATGTAGGTCGCGTCACGTGTATATGCCAGGCCGACTTTGTCGCCCTCGGGGGTCAATAGAACTCCGTCTCGCCAGACCCACCATCGTGGGGCTTCAACCGCGTTGGAGTCGCGTGAGATGCGGTACGTATGCTGTCCGTCGGTGTTGTCGACATCGGTTAGTATCGTAGCATAATCCCATGAAATACTGTCGGCGGAAATGGTGAGCACTCCTAGCTCCGGAGAGTCTTTTAGCGCGAAGGCTATGGGAGTGGAATTTAGAATGCCCTCGCCTTCGTTTTGCTGGACCTGCATGCTGACTTCGTAGGTAAAGCCGTCCTCGGCCGTGAATCCGGCGGTGGGCCAAATTCCATCAGTATTCCAGTGACCGGCAGAAAGTGTCGCGCCGTCGGGGACGGTGAGAATATTGCCGTCGGTGGTTGCTAAGGCTGTGGCGCTGTTCGCCCAGTCGGGGGCGTCGTTGTCGTCGAGGTCGATAAGTAACGGATCGGTGGGGTCGACGTCCATTTCGTATTTATAAGTAAAATCGCCGGAATCCTTGCTTGCCGTGGGCACCACGGGGTCGGGGATGATTTCGTTCACGGGTTTGTAGGCCCCGGATGTAAAACGAAAGTAGTCCATTTCGTAAGCGCCGCCGCCTAGTCCACCGCCATCGCCAATGAGCATGCGGAGGGCGCTGCCATGGTTCCAACCGGCCCCGATCTCGGAAGCGATCAAAACGTCGTCGCGCCAGACACTGTAGCTGCTTGTTTCGGGCTCTTGTGCGAAGCGGAAGACGTGGAAGTCGTCGCTGTTGTTGTTGAGTCCCATGGTTGTTCTTGTGGGATAACCCCATGCCTGCCCATCGGGGCTGATGTTCAGCCATGCGCCGTCTCCGCTGCCTCCGACCGGGATGTTGTCTGCTGATACCGCATAAGCAGCTCCTTCCGCTATCGAGTCCACGCGGAGCTTCATTTCGACCGTATAGCCGGTAGTCCATGTGATCCCGGAGGTTCCCCAGGTTTGGCTGGAGCTACTGATTAGGTATGAGACGTCTGCTGCGTCGGCGGATGTGTCGACGCTCATTGTGTCATTGGCTACGGTGGGAGCAATGCCGGCCGAACTGAATCCGCTGGGCAAGACGTCGTCGACGTCGAATTCATATTTGTTCGCAAAATTAATAGAGTCTTCGGACTCTGTAATCTGTCCGAGCGCCGGGCCGACGGTCAACAGCAGTGTCACCGCGATCATTGTGCTACAAAGTGTTAAGAGCTTCATGTTTGTTCTCCAAAGCAAAGATGTGAAAGATGTGTTGGGCCTTTGGGTGTTAGTGCGACCCATCCAAGGAGTTTGCCGCTTCTGTTCGGTTACATGTTGATAAGAACTACTGTGACAGTTCGAAGTTGTGTTCCAACCGTTTTTGGCCGGGATCTATGGTTATTTTTAATTCTGATCGGGTGTTGTATTTTGGAGGCAAAAACTGCCTGCGTTGCGGAGCGCCGGGCCCCGTCGGCACTGGGTCGT
>CAZISU010000070.1:0-12114 GCA_964541935.1 uncultured Planctomycetaceae bacterium
GTCAGCCCGATGCGCTCTTGAACCTGGAACTGGTTGATTATCGGCAGATGGTACTCGATGGGGTCTTCGACCGTGCAGATGTTGTTTTCCATCGAGCTGATCGTATTCAACGCGGCATACAGCGTGGTCGATTTTCCGCTACCGGTGGGACCGGTGACCAGCACGATCCCATTTGGCGCCAGAATGTGTTGTTGGAAGCTATTGAGGACTTCCTCGGCGAAGCCCAGCTCTTCCAGATTTAGCGAAACGCTTTTGGTGTCGAGTACGCGGATAACCGTCTTTTCGCCGCGGCTGGTGGGGAAAGTGCTCACGCGCAAGTCGATCTTGCGCCGCTCCAGCATCACGTTGACGCGACCGTCCTGGGGCAGACGGCGTTCGCTGATATCGAGCGAGGCCATGATTTTGATGCGGCTCGTAACGGCGTTGAGCAAGTGAAGTGGCACTTCCAGCCATTTGTGCAGGCGTCCGTCTACACGATAACGCACCCGCAGGCAACGCTCGGCCGGTTCGATGTGGATGTCGCTGGCCCCTTCTCGCACGGCATTGAAGACGATGTAGTTGACCAGGCGGATGACGGGCGACTGCCCGGCAATCTCCTCGATATCGCCGATATCTTCGATGGCCTCTTCGATCAGCGTGACGTCGGCACTTTCAGAGTCTTCGATGATATCGTCGATGACGAAGACTTTAGAGTTGGGCAGATTCGTCAACAGCCGGCGGATGTCCTTGGGCGTGGCGGCCACGATCTGAACTTCCAGGCTCGTGAGGCTCTTGATCTCGTCGATAATGAAAAGGTTCGACGGCTCTGATACGGCGACGGTCAAGATCTCGCGCACCACGAACAGCGGCAGCACAAGGTTATTCTCGATGTACTCGCGCGGCAATAAATCGACCACCTTGGGATCGTAAAGCCGCGCTTCGAGCTTGGCATATGGCACACCGTACTCGTCTGCCAGGCATTCGACGATCTGGTCTTCGCTGCAATACTCCAACTCGACGAGAATCTCGCCCAAGAGCTTGTTGCGGCCACCGCTTTTTTGATGCGCCAGGGCAGACATCAACAGATCGTCGCTAAGATAGCCACGATCGACCAGAAGGTCGCCAAGGCGTCGCGGTGTTGTTGTGGTGCTCGTCATTATTGAAAGCTCTTTACCGCGTCGATCACGCTCTGAAACACCTCTATCTGACGATCCAGCCGTGTGATCTCCAAAATCTTTCGGTTGGCCGAATTGGTGGCCGATATCTTCAATTGGCCGCCGCGGGTACGCAGCGTGTCCTGGGTGTTCAAAAGTGACGAAAGCCCCGCACTGTCGAGGATCTCGGTGTTATCCATGTCAAGCACCACATTATCGCGTTCAAGCGTGGGCATATACTTTTCGAATAGCTCGGCCTGATCGGACGCCAGTTCCTCGGGCGTGTGTACAACTATAACGCTGCCGAATATTTCGCTGGGAAGGTTCATGCTCATGTGGCCACCGCGTCGGCTGACTCTTGTGCTTGTAAGGTTTTCTCGACGCTTTTAAGCAACTCCCGCGGGCTGAACGGTTTTGGGATCAACTCGGATATTTTCAGCGTGCCGAACAGATACTCCTGGTCCAGCTCATAACCTTTGCCCGTGAGCATCAAGACGGGCAGGTCCACGGTATCGGGGTTTCCGCGCAGCTTCTCAATCAGGCCCAGGCCGTCGAGTCGCGGCATCTGACAATCCGTAACCACGATGTCGGGCCGTTGCTGCTGGATCATCTCCCAGCCTTCTTGGCCATCGCACGCGATTGCCACATCGTAGCCGGCCCGTTTAATCTTGAACTCGGCCGCGCGGATAATCTGAATTTCGTCGTCGCAGAGAAGCACGCGTTTTGACATTCTTGTCCTCTTTTGTATTGGGCCTATTAGCAACTAGCTACGCACGAGAGCCAGCCGTTGGGAAAGCTGGCCGGAACAGGGCATCGTGATGGAGAACGTGCTGCCCTTGCCAAGCGTGCTGGTCACGTCGAGCCGTCCGCCGTGTACATCTTCTGCGATATGTTTCGCCAGCGGCAACCCCAACCCGGTTCCCGGTGCCATGTCTTTGTTCTTGTTGACGCGATAAAATTTCTCGAACACACGCTGGGCGTCCTCTTCCGAAAGGCCCACGCCGCTGTCTTCGACTTCGAAACGAACGTCGTTATCGACCATTCGGCTTCGCAAAGTAACGCTGCCGCCTTCGGCCGTGTATTTAATGGCGTTTGAAAGCAGGTTAATGGCCGCCTGCAGCAACATGTCACGGTCGGCGAATACGCCCAAATACATGGGGCTCAGGTCGGCCACGAGTGCGATGCTTTTTGCTTCGGCCGCGGGTTGTACCACGTACACGGCCTCTTCTAGCATCTCGTTCAGCGGCCGGCTCTGCTTGTCGACCTTGACCACTCCGGCTTCCATGCGGGCTAAATTCAACAGATTCTCGACCAGACGTTGCAGCCGGTCGGCCTGACTTTGGATAACCGCGAGAAACTCTTCGCGAGTTTCCGGATCCTCGTCCTCGCCATCAGCCAGCAGTTCGACATAGGCCTTGATGCCGGCCAGGGGCGTCTTCATTTCGTGGCTAACCGACGATACAAATTCGGCGTTGCGACGCTGCAAGGCCTTCTGGTCGTTGATCGAGCGCAATACGGCCACGGCCCCTTGCGAGTCCGATCCTCTGCGACCGGGCTCTGCATTCGATCCGTCGCTCGATTCGTCATTACCCGATACAACAGCCAAGCGGCTGGCGGTAACGCGAAACCACTGCTCTAGGCCCTCGTCGTTGTGTATTTCGATCTCGTCGCTGCGGCTGGCCGTTGTCTCGCGATGACACGTGTCGGTCAACAGATCGACGAGTTGTTGGCAATGAAGAACCTCGGCCAGGGCCCGCTTTTCGGTGTCCTTGCCGTCCAGTTCAAGCAATGCTTCGGCGCTGGGGTTGGCCAACACGAGTTCGTCGTATTTATCGATGGCGATAATCGGGTCGTCCAAACCTTCCAGAATCGCCTTGATCCGCAGATACTCGGCAGTTGCCCGTCGGGCGCGAATATCGGTCGTGCGCCTCACATGCTCGATTTCTTCTATACTCGCAGCCATCTTGGCCAAGGCCTGGCTGATTTGTGTGGAGGTATTGCGCCAGAACCGCCCCATGGAAAGGCTCGGCAATCGGGCCAATGAAGACGGGTCGCGAAACTCGTCGGGTTCGAACTGGCAAAGCAGATTGAAATATCGAGAAATGGCGGCCTTCGAACGCTTGCACCGCCAGCACCAAACCGCCACGCCGCCGACAATGAACACCACGCCGACGACCAGCATCGGCAGCCAGATGTGCCAAAAGCTATTGATCGCCAATAGTCCGCCGGACCATGCCGCCAGGCCGATAAGCATCAGTGAGGCCGCAATTGGTGTGGAAAGCTTGTGTAGTGTAGTCCCGTTCATCCAACGCCGTTTCCGTCTGTATAGGGCAATTCCGTATGCGTGGGGCATAGCAAGGATCAAGCGTCGCGGCTTGGCGCAAATGAGCACTGGCCGCTTCGGATTTCCCAAGCTTCGACAACGTGCAACCCTGTAAAAAGTAGGTCAACGCACTCGTGTTGTCCAACGAAAGTGCTTGTTGCAGCACAACTTGGGAAGATTCGTAGTCCCCGCTTCGGTAGCAGGCCACACCCAGAGCACGAAGTAGAGATGCGTGCCCTGGAAAACGAGTTGCCGCTTCTCTAGCAAGGCGAGTAGCGACGTCAGGACGGTTTAATTGCAACGCGGAAACGGCTGCCAGGGTGGGAATTTGCGGATCGTCGGGAATAGTGCTCATGGCTTGTTCAAAGAATGCCATGGCTGCTTCGCAATCACCCCCGGAAAGTGCCTTTTCGCCCTCGCCAACCAGTCGAGCTGCCTCGGCCAGGGCCATACTGCCGTTAGCCCTGGCACGTTCGGCAAGCTTCGCGCTACCGTCCGATAATGCGGGCTCTGACGAAGATTCAAAGGACGCAAGCTGCACGGAGCCTGCGGGTTCTATGGACATTTTGTCCTGTTCCTCAAGCCTTGCCATCAACGCCAAGGCTTCGGCATGATCGGGATTTCGAACCAACAACCGCTCGATAGATTCGCGGCAGCGCATAGTGTCGCCTTGCTTCCAAGCGGTCATCGCGGCATGAAACTCGGCCCAATCGCGTCGTCGTTCGAATTCCAAGACCGACGCGCTTTTGCGTTCTTTCCGTAGCTCACCAACGTCCTCGACAGGCTTCATAGACCAGTTCAGACTGGAACAGCCGCCCGAAAACACGGAAATAACAATAATGACGATCGACAATCTAAACTTTTTCATAATAGTCCATCCACACCCAAGTTAGCGGCGGGGCTTGCCCCCGCAATACCCGTCCTCAGTCCTCTATCCTCTCACCGCCCAGAACTACTGAACGGATCGAGTTTTTCCGGACGGTTGATGTTAACTCGACGCCCCGGCTGCCCTGGATCAATTGGATGATATGGCACAGCATTCATGGGAATGGGTGCTATCGGCTGCCCGGTCGTGTCGGACGGTGTGGGTTGTGCTCCCAGATTATCCATAATCCACGGTGCCACTTGCCGTCCATCCAACGGATTTTGTTCAAAATGGCCATTGGGTTCCGGCGGTAGGGTATGTTTGCCGATGCGACGTCCCATCCAGATATTGCTGCGAAGATCGATGGCCGCACGGTTTTGAGGATCGAAGTTAACAGCCATTTCGGCCAGACGCATGGCCTGCTCACGATCGCCCATGGCCCAAGCCTGTTGGGCTTTGCGGACATAGCGTCGTCCCAGCGAACGCTTGCCGATGGGGCTGGTCTTTTCGCGGACGACTTCTTGGCGACGATGGAACTCGCTGGCGGCCTCGTTGCCTTCGCTACACAGGTCGGGTTCCTTGACAATGTGCGGCGTCAGCAAAATAATCACCTCGCGGCGTTTCATTACCTCTATTTTTCTGCGGAAAGCCACGCCCACGACCGGAAGACTGCCCAATAGAGGCACTTGGCTGCGAGTGATCTTGAGTTCCTCTTTCAGCAAACCGCCCAGAACGACCGTGCAGCCATCGTGGACCATGACGTTGGTGGTCACCTGGGTTACCTGTTTGTTGGGCAGCGTGAAGCCTTGATCCGTTTTGACGTCGCCATCAGAAATTTCCGGATGGACTTCCATGCGGATTACGCCGTCGCTGGAAATAAACGGGCGGATACGCAAGATCGTCCCAAGTTCGAGCATTTGCACGTCTTGCGTCCTGGCGGTTTCGGTTTGCGTGGTGTTGACATAGCCTCGCTCTTCACCGACTTGAATCTCGGCCCGATGTTTGTTAACGACTAAAATTCTAGGCGTGCCGATAACGTCCGTATCGCCCACAAGTTCCAGAGCATCGACGAACGCGCCCAAGGTATCGTCGAGGAAAGCCACATTCAGCCCCCCGTCGTACTCGAATTTATCGAGAGTACTTTTCGGCGTACCCCAGCCGAAGCGCAAGTGCGGGAACTGGCGAAGCACTTCGAAACTGACCCCGAATTCGTAATCGTCTGCAAGCTCGACGCTGAGGATCATGGCCTCGATTTGCACCTGGAGTGGTCGCACGTCTACCTCGGTCACCAACTGGTCGATCTCGGCCAGAATGGCCTCGAAGTCGCGAACCACCACGGCGTCGCTGCCGGCATAGGTGTCTCCACCGGCATCGTTACCGTCCGATTGAATGCCTTTCTCGGACGGCGTGGTCACGCTCACTGTGCCCACACCCGGTACGTTTTGTGACAAAACTGGCTTAATCAGATTTTCCAATTCCGAAGCCTGGATATAATTGGGCCGATAGACGCGGGTGCTGACCCGGTCCATGGCGCGTTCCATGCTTTCGAAATCCGAGTTATTCCCCACAAAGATGAAACTGCCTTCGCGTCGCGCTGTCAGCCCGGCCGATTTAAGGATGGCATCGAGCGCGCTGTTGAGATCAACGTCGCTAAGTGTGGCCGAAACGCTGCCCTGCACCTTGGAACTGGTGAGAATATTCAGATTGCCTTGCTGAGAGAGCAGGTCGAGCACTTCGCGAATGTCGGCGTTTTGAATATTGATAGAGAGCCGTTCGTTGCCGTTGACCTTGATAACCTTCAGCCCGTCAATCTGATCGCGCGGCTCGTGTTGATCGGCGGCTACTAGATTACCGGCAACGCTGCCAACCGGAATCTGTTCGGGCGGAATCTGTTCGGGCGGGGCGGTCGGTTGTTTTGTTTTTTCAGACGGATTATTGCCTTTTTCTATGGCCTGACCGAGCAACGTGGCGGCCTGCTGCAGGATTGACCCGGCTCCCAGCGGCGCGGCCTGTCCGTTGGTAGATTGTGTCCGCGGTTGTTTTTGTGCCGAAGTCGACGTGTCGGGCTCTGACGTGTCGGGCTGGGAAACGTCACTACCGGCAGGCGTTTGCAGAGTCGCGGGCGGCATTGCCTGATTCGCAAAGGGCGGGTTCGGCAAAGCAATAACGGCCGACGGCGAGCTGCCGGATTTGTTGATTCGGGTGCCACTGGCACTCTTTTTCGACGGGCTGTTGACGCAAAGCTCTTTTTTCGAAACGCCGTTTTTCGAAACGCCGTTTGACGCTTCGGTCGAAAAGACCAGGCCCAGGGCAATTACGACCCCCGCCACAACGAATAGACCAAGCAGGATCACGCGCTGAAAGATTTTCATATGTCATCCGTGACACCGGCCCGACGCAAATAAGCGTATGCGCCTTGAGCCGCGTTTTTATTTGGGGCAGTTTTGCAGCTCCGGATACGTCGACCCGGGGCGGTTTTATGAACGGGGCAGTGTTGAAGCGACCGGAGAGTTATCTCACCAGACGCAGCTTGAACGGGGCAGTTTGGCCGCTATGGGCTATGGGCTATGGGCAGTAAGCTTTGAAATATTGTCTTTACTCGTATCTCACAGCTAATCACTTCTTTATCCTAATCTGTATATTCTCGGGAAGTTTCTTTTGCGGCAAAAACAGTTTGTACGTTTTGTCTTTATGCTGAAGCGTAACGTATCTCGCGTGTATGCCAGACAGTACGAAAGGCGTTTGATGTTGATCTTTTTCGGAAGTCACGGTTTGGCCGATTCGATAGGCCTTGCCGTCGATAAGTGCCACACCCCCGTCCAGGCCGACCAGCGTACTCGAAAGCGACATCTCTAGTTGCTGCGGCGTAACTTCGGGCTTGACAATGACGGGTTTACTCTCGGCTTTGGATTTATCCTCTTCGTTCTGCTCTTGTGGTTCTTCGGCCGTCTCGAAGGCGTCGGCCCGACCGGGCATTTCCTCCACGGCGACCGTTCTTGGATCATCTTCAATCCACTCTACTACTTGCTTCCAACCGTGCTGGGTGTTGTTGTCAGTCTTGTTTGCTGTATTGATTTTGGCGAGTTCGGCGTCAAGTATTGCCTTGGGATCTATATCCTGCTGGGCAATTTCCTCTGCGGTCGGCGTACCCGATCCACAGGTTTTGACGGGTTTTTCATTCCCGTCACCGACCCACGACCAGGCCAGCGAAGTCCAGTAGCAGACGGCCACCACGGCCAATACTGCCAACACAATGGCTTTTGCCGGATGCGATTTCGCCTCGCGTTGGATTTGTTTTACTATTCTATTTCTTTTCACAAAACGAAAGGACCATAGACAAAGCGCTATTTGGTCCCTCTCCCTTATCGGTTAATCGTTACCGTCACCCTAATTGGAAATTTCAAGATTATCCATAAAGATTGCCAACTCTAGCTCACATTCCGCATGACCCCTATCTTTACGCATCCCGTCTTTGCCTTTGCGTGCATTTTTGTTTGCCCGACTGATGGTAACGCCTTTTATCCATATGGTTTGCGGCATCTGCTCGAGGCGGCTGAGGAAAGTGAAGACCGAGGCCAGTTGGCCGCTATACACCATTGCAACTGGAAGACGACGTAGTCTGTCATGTTTTTCAGCCGGCTCGGGATCGAAGCTCTCGATTTCCACGTTGCTCGATCTCGCCAGGGCATGGATCTTTCCCAAGAGAATTGAAATCTCGCCTGAATGGGGGGCGTGTTTCGTCCAGCTTCTGTTGTAGGCCGTGGTATTGACGAGTTGCTCTTCCACTTCCTTCAGTAGTGCCACGGTTTGCCCGGATTGAACAATAAAGTCCTGTTTAGCGAGCAGGTCTTTTCTAAGTTCAGCGATTCCATTGCACTTGGGGATGAAAAAAACCGCCACATAGCCAACCAACACGGCTACGAGTACAACGACGAGAATCCAACTCTTATGATTAGCTTTTTGTTTCATCTTTGCGTTTGTCGTCTTGTTCTTGTGCAATTGGCGTTTCTGCGGGGCCGCCGGGCTGTCCGTATCCCGGTTGGACCAACACGTGTAGCTCGAACTTCATTTGCCCATTTTTTTCACGTTTGTCCGACTCGATTGATTCGAGTTCGGCTTTGGAAAAAAATTCTTCACGCCCCAGCTTGCCGACATATGCGTGCAGGGCGGTAGGTTGAGTGGTGGTTCCGGAAATCGTGACCTCGGTTTGCATTTGATCCACGTCGGATCTGATCTGCTGAAGATCGCGTGCCGCCGGCGACAAGGACGCCAGCCGTTTTTCTTCGGCTTCGCGCTCGGCCTGTGAACGAACGTTTTGTCGCCGCACGCCCGAGTGAAGCTTTCGGAAGATTCTGATTTTCCCAAGCGTGACGTCTTCGGGCAAGGGACGCAGCAACGCGGCCACGATTTGCGTTCTGGGCCACGGATGGCGGAGATACGTGAACAGTTCCGCCTTATCCCGCTCGCCTTCAAGTTTGGTTTTCAGGTCGGCCAGTCGTTTGTTTCGTTCCTGAGCCTCCTGATACTGGGGCGTCAAGTTGTCGATGCGGCTTTGCAGACGTACGGCCGTTTGATACTGGAAAAAGGTTGCCGTAGCGATAATGCCCGTCACCAGCGCAACGGCCACGATCTGCCAGACTTGCCGGCGACGTCGCGTGTGTTCGCGGCGATAGTCTTGCGGTAAAAAATCTATCTGGTTCATGATTGTGTTCGCAGGGCCAGGCCGATTGCAATATCCCATTGGCCTAGTCGCCCGGGCATAGGACCAGCTTGGAAACTTCGAAAGGGGTTACCGAGTTCGCATTTCATGTCCAGCCGCGCCGACAGCCATTGCGCCAAAGACTCGGAGGATTCTCCGCCGCCGATAATGACTTGCGTCAACGGTTGGCCGCGGAAGGTCACGCTGTAGTAGCGAATGCACATGGACAGTTCACCGGCCAGACGTTCCAACAGCGGGCGTGTGGATTCGGCCACGCTACGCGCGATTTCCGGATCGCGTTGATCGGCGCGGCGGTCGCCGTTGTGGCGACGTAGCGAGGCGGCCTCGGACAGTTTCATGCCCAGGTTCCGCGACACGGCCTCGTCGAGATTGCGGCCGCCCACGTCGATGTATTTCACGAACATGGCGTCGCTGCCCCGTGCGATTACCACGGTGGTCGTCGATGCTCCCATGTTAATAAACATCATGCGATTGTTCTGGTCGGCGTCGCGTCGAAACTGTTTCCGGTAGCAACGCAAAAGCGCGGCCGGCTCCACGTCGATAGCCACGGGCACCAATCCGGCGGCCTCGGAAATTTCCAGAACGCGCTCCACTGTCCCGCGTTGGCAGGCCATTAGTATGACCTCTTTTCGCATTACGTCACCTTGGCGGACGTTATCGGCCTCGATGTAGCGGATCTCGGCGTCGCTTTGCTCGAACGGTATCCGCGTGGCGGCTTCGGTATGCACGCTCTGACGAAACTCGTTGCCCACCGCCTGAGGTACGCGGATGTTTTGCACGAAAAGATCGGCCGAATTAAGACAAAATACGGCTTCGCGTCCGCGGAATTCTCGCCCTTCGCGGGCCTGCCGCAAGGCTTCGACCACGTTGTTCATATGTTCGGCGGAACCGGCCGACCCGGCGGGAAGATCCCAGCGCGAGGACTCGCGCAGTTGCGTCTGCTCGGCTCCAAGCTGCAAGAGCTTGACCGATTGCGTTCCGATATCGACGCCGATGGGACCGTGTCGGTATTTTTTTGACCAATTAACCATATTTCTCAGGGGGTGTTTGTCGTAACGGATGGCGCGACGTCGGTGGCGTCGCGGAGTCCTTGGTGATCGCTGATCAACGGCATATACGAGCGGCGGAAGTTTTTCCCGACCGAAGTCATGCCGGTCACCGGATCGATGGTCAGAAGCAGATACAGCCTGGCATCGGCCGGGCCTCCGCTCAACCAAATCAGAGTCGGATAGCGCGCGGTAGTTTCGCCCAGCGGTCCAAATTCGACTTTGTCTGCAGAAACCAGCGAGTCCTTCAGAATCGCGACTTTATAGAGCGAGACGTTGTCGATACAATCGAGTTCGTCGAGATCTATGATGTGTTCGTTGCTTTCTACTTTCTTGCGGAGAAAAACAGTGCTGCTGAGCTTATCCAGTGCGGTGTTTGTACCGGAATGCTTGATAATAAAGCGATTTCCGGGGATATCGAATGTAACCGTGTAGAGGCTGCCGTTGGTCTCTGCCAGACTGTGGGTATAGTCGAGTTCCGCGGCCACTACCCGCGCGCCTGCTTGAAGCTGTTCGTAGTAACTCGGAGCGGAACTGGTAATGGCAACGCCCGCAAGAATCGCTATCACGATGATTACGGTCAATAGTTCTATTAGTGAGAAGCCACGGGGGCGACGCTTCGTGTTCATTTACCGGCCAGCCGTTTGCTTGATTTGTTTTTGCAGAATAACGTTTTGTTCCTTGAGCAATTTATTTTGCTCCTTGAGCAACTCGGCTATCCCCTTAAGCTCGTTGATCATGTCCAACCGCTGCTTTACCGAGTTGAAAGGTATTTCCTTTTGCGGCGCGGCCTGCGAGGTTTGATGCAAGCCCAGCACGACAGAAACCACTATCCCCATCACCAAAATGGACGCCAGTACAGCATTTCTTTTCATTGTAAATATTCCTTATTTTTCATTCTCGGTCCCGAAGCTTCTCAATTATGGGTTATCCGTCCAACGAATGAGTTCCCAAGTGAGACCTTCGCCATCGGAAGGTGCCTGAAAGAGCGGATTCTCACCGTTGTACCAATGATAGCGGGTTGTATCGCTGTCGGGTTTGAACTGAATGTAGGGCTGCGGGTTGAGCCCGTGAACGGTGTTGAGCCAATTGGGAAAATACCAACTGGGGAAGAACAAGCTCCGAAAAATGCTTAACCGATCTTCCCACCAAGATTTTGATTGGTCCCACTCGCTACGCACATCGATCCGTAGCCACTTGGCCGAAACGTTGCCGTTGACCGTAACCGACGTTTCATACTGGCCGGCGGTATGAATTTCGACTTTTTCTTTAATCATCGCCAGCCCGTTCACTGCGAGTTTCGCGCCGCTAAACACCTTGAGATTGCGGCGACCGACCACGGTGGGAAGGCGGAAGCGAGCGTCGCTGGGCATGCCACGGTGTTCGTAAGGCGGGGCCGTCAACGAGGAAAGCGTGTTGCTGTCACCGAGGACTTCAATGTCGTCCGAATCACTAGCATCCAGTGTGCCTTGCAGCGAAACGTTGCCGAGGAGGCGGATTTTACCCGAGCAGATAAAGATTCCCAGCGGATTGGTTTTAGCGTTGGGTTTCAGCTCCGTGTCGCTAATGTCCCCGCTGATCAATTCGGCAAAATAAGTCTTCCCGCCGGGGTAAAGTTGGTAGCTTTCGTACACCAAGGGGTCGGACCATTCATATAACTTATCCTTACTGGTGTCGGCAATGGGCACATGCAGCGATCCGGTAAGCAGACCGCAGGTTCCCAAATCTTGCTCACCGTAAGTGAGGTGAACGGGGCCGTTGAAGGGCCGGTAGTCGGGCCCGCCATCGCGATACATCCAATAGAGTTCGTTCAAATACCACTCCCGCACGTCGTCAGTCCAGTCGATTCTGTCCTTACGGAGATCGAGCTTGCCGCGAATCCGCACGGGCCCTTCTATGCGGCATGGGACCGTGAGTGAAACAGCATCCTTTTCCCGTTGGCAAAACGTATAATATTGAATTTCATCCCAACCGGTCGGTTCGTCGTCGACGGTCTGGGGCACCAAGCGAATCACGGCTTCAATCCG